>JANXMF010000012.1 GCA_025354795.1 Pseudobdellovibrionaceae bacterium | reverse complement strand
TACGAGCTTGGCTTTGATGCCGATCTTGGCAAGATCTGACTGCATCAACTCACCCATTTTTTTGCCATTGGGATTATAAGGCCGCGACACCGGCAGCGTCCACAGCTCAATCTCGAAGCCATTGGGAAGCCCGGCCTGCTTCAGCAATTCCTTAGCTTTTTCGACATTATACTCAATTTGTTTAGACTGCGGATTGTTTCCCCACACCGTGGGCGGGATCGGATTTTTAGCCAAGGTCGCGGTGTTCCTAAAAACCAAATCTATATAGGAGGAACGATTCAACGCATGCGCGATCGCTTGGCGCACTAGCAATTTGTCGAGCGGCGGCTTTTCCACATTCAAGGCCAGGTAACCCACATTAGCGCCGGGTTGGCTGATCACCTGAAGTTTTGGATTTTCACCCATGGCCTTGAGATCCTGCGGACTCGGCTCGGCCACCAGTTGGCATTCGCCCGCTTTGAGTTTTTGAAAGCGCACGTTGGCGTCGGGAGTGATGGCAAATACCACTTGATCGAGTTTGGCCCGGCCCTGCCAGTAGGTGGGGTGGGCGGTGTAGCGAATGCTATTGTCTTTAACATAGCGTTTGAGCACAAACGGTCCGGTGCCGACTGGATCGATGTCGATCTTCTGCGGAGTTTTAGCATTCATCAATTGGTTGGCATATTCCGAAGACAGGATCACAGCAAAGCTCATGCCGAGGTCGGCCAGAAACGGCGCTTCGGCCCAATTCAAAACAAAGCGCACGGTGTAGTCGTCAACTTTGCTCACGGACTGGATTAGTTTTTCCAGATCCATGGCTTGAAAGAAAATATAGTTACCGCCATTCACTTTGTGAAAGGCGTGATCCTTGTTGAGAGCCCGCTGGAATGAAAATAAAACGTCGTCGGCATTCATCTTGTGCGTGGGTTTAAAATGTTCAGTAGTGTGAAAATCGACGTTGTGGCGCAAATGGAAAGTGTAGGTTTTGCCGTCTTTGGAAATGTCCCATTTCTCAGCTAAGGCGGGAATAATCTTGGTGCTACCGCGTTCGAATTCCACTAAGCGATTGTAGAGCATCTGCGAGGCGGCGTTAAACGTTGGCCCGTCTTCACCGAGTTGTGGATTGAAGGTGCTGGGACTGGCTTCGGAGCAGTAAACAAACGTTTTGTCCGCGGCCCAAGCTAAATGCGAAAATAAGAAAACGGCGAATGCAAGACCCTTCATATAAATTCCTTTGCTGGAGGCAAATTCCAATCGATCGGAATTTGCTTGTTGGTTTTTAAATAAGTATTGATTTTCGAAAATGGTCTGCTGCCAAAAAATCCACGATGGGCCGAAAGCGGCGAGGGATGCGGGGCTGCGAGCACCAGATGCCTTTTGCGATCAATGAATGCGCCTTTTTTCTGAGCATAGGCCCCCCACAGCAGAAACACCAGACCACTGCGTTCGCGGTTGAGTTCGTGCACAATGGCGTCGGTAAAAGTTTCCCAGCCTTTCTTTTGATGACTGCCAGCTTGGCCCGCGACCACGCTTAACGTGGCATTGAGCATCAGCACCCCTTGCGTCGCCCATTTCTGCAAATAGCCGTGGCCCGGGGGTTCGATGCCCAAGTCAATCTTCAATTCCCTAAATATATTTTGTAGACTTGGCGGAACGTCGACGCCTGGTTTCACCGAAAAGCACAGGCCGTGCGCTTGATTGGGCCCGTGATAGGGATCCTGCCCAAGCACCACCACCTTCACCTGATGGAACGGAGTTTGATTGAGCGCCGCGAAATACTCGGTGCCGCGCGGATAGATAATTTTTTTACGAGCGGCCTCCTGTTTTAGAAACGCGCGCAGTTCGTGCATATAGGGTTTGGAAAATTCAGGACGCAGGCGGGTCTTCCAGCTCGGTTCCAGGCGAATTTGTTCGGTCGAAATCATATGTTTGGTTCTCATCCCTTGAGAAATCAGTCAAGCCGAGCTAAGCCATTGAGCCATGCCGAAACGTCTCACGCAAGAATTTTATGCCCAAGAAACCATCACGCTGGCCCGCAACCTGCTTGGCCAGCAATTGGTGCGCCGGCTGCACGATGGCCAGCGCCTCAGCGGCCGCATCGTTGAAACTGAAGCCTACTTGGGTGTCGAAGACCCCGCAGCCCACAGCTTTGGCGGACGAAACACTTCGCGCACCTCGGTTATGTTCGCCGCCCCTGGGACCAGCTATGTTTATTTTATTTATGGAGTGTACAACTGTTTGAATATCGTGGCGATGCCAGCGGGTACGCCTGAGGCCGTGCTGATTCGAGCCGTCGAACCGCGCGAAGGGATCCCGTATATGCGCGGTCGCAGCAAACGCCCTGACGCGCCGTTGGCGAATGGTCCCGGCAAACTCTGCGTGGCTTTCGAAATTGATCGCAGCTTAAATGGCTTGGATTTGACTCAAAGTCCAGCGTTATGGGTTGAGGAGGGACAGGTCATAGCCGACTGCGATATTGTCGAGGGCGCACGCGTCGGGATCGGCGACCGGCATGACGCCGTTCATTGGCCGCTGCGTTTTGGGCTGCGAGCGGCGGAGGTCTCGCCCGCTAAATTTACCGGTTATTAAAGGTGGTGAGTGCGGAAATCTTAATCTTTGGAGCTTCAACCGGAAGCGGGCGCGCGGCCGCCGTTCGCTTTGCTCGCAACGGACACAGCGTATGGGCCGGAGTGACCCTTGAGGGTATCGGATCCTGCTAAGGTTCAGCTTGAAGTGACCAAGTTAAACTCCTCCATCATCTCAAATATTTTGATGGTGGTTTCTAAACTGACTTGGTACCACTTTTCGAGAAACTCAGCGCCGCCTTTCTTTTCGGTTGAAACTGGGTGTCCTCATTTTCCAGCTCGATAAAACATAGGCCAGCAAACTCGAGACCGCGTCTTATATTTTGCTGACAACGCTTTGGTTTGCGCCAAGAATCAGGGGATGACCTGGCTCATTACCGCTTTTGAAGAGTTTGGCGGAGCGAAATCCAATTCCGCGTTGAGAACGCTCGAGCGTAGTCGCGCCCTGGAGTCAGAAAAAATCCGGTTTTTCTCTCCGGTGCCGGTAAATTTTTCTGCCGCATGGTCCGCGGTTCGCGCGCAAGCGGAAAAAATTTCGAATCTCAAAGGCATTCTATGTCTGGGTCAAGCGGAGTGGCGCATGAAAATCTCATTGGAGAAAATGGCCATCAATTGGATCGACGCGCGCATTCCAGACAACGCCGGGGCTCAGCCGAAGAATCAAAAGGTCGAGGCCAGCGCGCCCGACCTGCTCTGGAGTCCTATTCCTTGGGAAAAAATGCCGCCCCATCCGAACATCGAAGTCTCAAATTTTGCCGGCAATTATTTGTGTAACTCGCTGATGTTTCAAGTTTTGCAGTGGTGCCAGGCTCAGCGGAAGTTCGGGGGCTTCGTGCATTTTCCATTGTTGGCGTCGCAGCGGGAAGAGGGCTTGCAGACCTATTTGCCGCGGATGGCGGATGAGGATGCGGCGGAGGGATTTGAGCGGATTGTTGAGTTTTTGCTTAGGGTGGGGTGAAGCGAGGGCCGCGTGTGCCTCGATGCCAGATTGCAGCGGCCTCGCCGTTTCTATCGATACCCGCGAACAGAAGCGGTAAATTCAAATCCGCGCGATAAATTCTAAGACTTAACATAAACATCGTAGCGTATGCTCTGCCCCTTATAAGAATGCGTCGGCGCCTTCACCAACGCTTTTCCTTTGAGCGGCCGCTTAACCACGACCCGCTGAGAAGCCGCCTCATAAGCCAGGTGAAACAAGACTTCCATTTCCGCTAGCGTCGCCGCGGGCGCGAGCAGGTCTTGCAAGAGCTGCATTTCCTTAGCGCTCTTTGCTGACCTCTTCGGCTTGTCAAACATCGGATCGAGGTAAACAACATCAGCATGGTCGACCTGGGTCAAAAACACCCCGGCATCGGCTTCCACCACGCTCAATTTTTCGAAAATCGAGTGAACACTTTCGTCTTCGCGTAACGCCCGCACTACACCATTGCGCAAAACCGTAACGACCACGTCGGATTTCTCCACCGCGATCACCTCGCAGCCTAAGCAGAGGGCGGTGATCGCGTCCTGGCCAAAGCCCGCGGTGGCATCGATCACGCGCAAAGGTTTGTCATGCACGCCAAGGGCGCGGCGGAAAATATGACGCTTGGGCAGGCCCGTGACGAAGCGGCTCTTCCACGCGGCGGTCATAAAATCAACATAGTAAGGTTTGCCTTTGCCGGTGTCGACGAAACCGAGGCCGATCATGAGTTCCGAAACCACGACTTTAACGCCGCTGGTGCCGGTGTAATCTCTGCGCAAAGGAACATTCCAGATTTGCGCGAGCTCGCGGGCGTGAGATTCGGCAGTGGGCGTAAGAGGTTCGATACAAACTAAAGCCATGTGAATCCTAAAGCTGCGATCCACCAGCTGGTCAAGGCCAAATCCGACATCAGGGCGTGGCGTTGGGAATGAATCAAGCTGGAGGACAATGGGGACGACGCCCGCCCCAAACACCACAAGGTGTAGATCAAGGGCGCGCAGACCAACGGCAAGAGCAGTAGAAAGCCGAGGGGTATGCCTAAATAAACCGCATTTAGAAAATGGAGCATGACCAAGAAAACTCCTTCGCCGATACCCATCATACGCGCGCGGTCAAAGTCCCAGAAGCCCAAGAAGGTGCGAATCCCTTCCGCCTTCGAGCGAAACAGATTCTCGAATTGCCGCACCTGAAAAACCCAGGCAGTGAGCGCGCCAAAGCCAATGCCAAGCACTAGGTCACGGACATTCCAGGCGGCGAAACTGGCCAGTGCAATGCCGACGGTCAAAAGCGGGCCGAATAAACAGGCCAGGGCTAGATCTGAAATCCCGAACCGTGTAAACTTATTTTGTATAATTAGCCCAATGCAGAGCGCCGCCACTGCGCACACGGCGGTCAGGGGCCCCGGGGTGTGAAAAAACGCCGGTAGCGCGAACACTATCGCGAGCGCGATATTCACCCACGCCCACTTTTGCATCGCTCCCGCCGTCACCCATCCGCGCTGAATCACCTGGCTGCCGCGCCGGCGGTTGAGGCGGTCCGAACCGCGCATATGATCCTGAACATCATTTAGCAAAAATACTCCGGTGTGGAGAAAAAACAAACCCAGCAGCGCGAACCAAGACGGCCAGCGCGTCCATTGCCCCAACCACTCGCGCCGGTTTAGCCACGCGGCCATGGCCGGTCCCAAAGTCAAACCCAAGAGCTCGGGCCGGCACGCCCAAAAATAAACCTGCCACCATGCCGGCGTGTCGAGCTGGGCGATCGGCAGCACGCGAAAGGTGACGCGCTCGCGCGCGGTTTGCGGGTGATAAGTTTCAATCGGTAGGGCCCGGTGGGTGTGAGAAAATGTTCCGCGCAAGTAATTTTCGAAGTCCGGATCGGCTTTGGTCAGCGTGATAAACTCCATCACCGTGCTCGCCGGAAATAAAGCTGGCTCGGCAGGCCAATCAGTTCGTGAATTAAACCGCGCTGGGCGGGTAGCAAAATACTCTCGAGGGAACGGGCCTTGTGTTCGTAAAGGTCGATCACCTGGCGATTCATCTCGTCAAACTCCAGCACCGCGTGATTGAAATTTTCACTGCCCACCAGCGCATGGATGTCTTGCAAAGTTTGGCAGGCACGGAGCTGGCTCTTCTGTTGTGCTGAAAACCGCCGGGATAGAAAGGCTCCAAACGAATTTAGGTAGCCCGATTTTAAATCTCCGAGAACAGCTTTGTCTTCGTCGTTGCGCACGTCGAAATCCAAGAGATCGTCGCCGCGCTGGAATAGCAGGCCGAGCATCGTTCCCATCTCCCCAAGTGTCTGATGCAGCTGTGGGTGGGCATTTTCCTGCGCGATAAACGGCGCGCGTAAGCACCATTTGAACAGCGATGCAGTCTTAAGGTCATGCACCTGATCGAGCTGATTGAGTTGCACGTTCCAATCGCGCACCAGTGAGTCTTGAATCCATTCACCCTCGAGTAAATCCGAAATCATCTCGGCGGTGTACTGAATTAACGGAAGGTTTCCATAGCGGGAGAGGTTCACCATCACGCGCGCGAGCAGATAATCTCCTGCGAGCACCGCATATTCGGGGCTATACTTGAGCCACGCGGCGGTCTTGCTCCGGCGCAAAGCCGAGCGGTCAATCAGGTCGTCGTGAAGCAGCGAGGCATTGTGAATAAATTCGATCGTCTGCGCGAGCAGTAATTCCTGGCGATCGGTTAGGGCCAAATGCTTGCCCATCATCTGGATCAGCTTGGCGCGAAAACCTTTGCCCGAGGAAAACAAATCGGCGTAGAGAGAGTGCAGCTTGGGCAAGTAGCGCGGAAAGTCGTCTTGATTGAATATTTTTAGGTCTTTCACCAATCTTGCTCTGTCATTTGAGATTTTCTTGTGGCGGAATTGACTCTTTTAGTCAACGGTGTTGTTTTCTCTCTCATGATGACTAAACCATTGCTATTCACTGTGGCCTTCGATGAAGCGGATCGCGAAGGTATTGTTTTCTTTGGCAATTACTTTCGTCTCGCCCACCGGGCTCTCGAGCAATTTCTACCCACAATCGGCATTTCGTGGCCCGAATGGTTCACAAATAGCGAATGGGGCGTGCCTC
The DNA here is from genome assembly GCA_025354795.1 of Pseudobdellovibrionaceae bacterium. Lineage (GTDB taxonomy): Bacteria > Bdellovibrionota > Bdellovibrionia > Bdellovibrionales > UBA1609 > JALHOQ01. The sequence goes on along the minus strand of JANXMF010000012.1, from coordinate 14,335 downwards.
TGCGTCATGTGGAGGCGGATTACGTGCGGCCCCTTCGGCCCGGCGACGAGTACCAGGTGCAAATCGCGGTCGAGCGAATGACCACGAGTTCGGTGGAGTTTAGTTATGTCCTTCAGGATTATGGGGGCGGTGTGTTCGCACGTTTGAAAACGGTGCACGTTTTTGTTCGGCGCGATGATTTAGGCAAAGTGGAAATTCCGCGGGCAGTACGAGAGAGGCTCACCGTGGGCATGACTAGTCGTTAGCCGCTGAGCGTTTCAGTCAGTGCAGCGTAATCGCACTTTCCACAGGCACCCGCTGCAATTCCAACCAACACTGCTGCAGTTCACTCGGGGCATGCGTCTTCTCCACAAATGAAAAATAGCGCTTCAGATCGCCCAATGCCTCACGTTGAAAGCCAAGCTTTTGGCGCAGCAAAGCCCGCTGACCAAGAATCGTGATATTGGCCTCGTCCATTTGCAAAACCAAATTGTAAACGAGGTGCAGTTGCGTCCAATCCTGAGCGCGTTCAAAGGCGCCCATCAGCAACTCAAGGTATTGCCCAATCAACTGTTTGGCACTCCACACCTCGAGATTCGAGGAAGAGCGATTGAGCACCTGGATCAATTCCTGATCATTGAGAGCCCGGCCTTCGTTGTATAGATCGAGGTAAATGGTTTTCCCCGAGCGCACCCATTTGAGTAGAAAATGATGGCGCGCTTGAATGAGTACGATCGGCAAATCTAGCAAATGCGCCAGATGCAAGAGCAGAAAAACCACCGGGAGGGGATGGCCAATTCGCGCTTCCAAAACTGACTTCATCAGCAGCGTCTCAGCCTCGATTTCGGTTACGCGGCAAGAGGAGAGTTGAAAGCCTTTTTCTGAAAAAATAAACCGGCGCAGGCTTTCCCAGCGCTCGGCCTCTTCACTACCTTCGCAGGATTTGAGAATTTCGAAACCCATAAACTGAACAGTGCGCAGACAGCTTTCGCTCACGTCGGCTGGCCACAGCACCGACTGAATACCAATGCAAAGCGGCACCAGCGCGCCAAAATCTTCGTTGCGGAGGAGTTTGAGCTCGATGACGAGTTTCTCCCATGTCAGGCGGTTGTCGTTCGTCATGACCTGCCAAAGTAACTCGGACAGTGAAATAACTTCAACTGAAAGCTAAATATGCACTGCGTTGCTAGGCCAAGCGAAGTTTTGACAACAGGAGTCGTGCGCTCGACCATGGTGAGAATGTCAAACGCCAATCGCGAACAGCAGCTGCTCACCCGCATCGCCGAACTTGAAGAAGAAGTCGTCGCTCGGCAATTAGACCTTAAACGTTTTCGCGATGAGCTGGGGAAGGCCAACCAGCGGCTCGAAACGCTGATCGGCCAGCTGCAGGGCGAGTTAAAGCTCGCGCATGTTATACAAAAGATACTGGTGCCCACGGAAATTCCGCACATTTCGGGCTTTGAATTTTCCACCAAATTCGTCCCGAGTCATATTTCGGGTGGTGACTATTTCGATATTTTTGAACATCAAGATCGCTTTCGCTTTGGGGTGATTGTCTCGAGTGCTTCGGGACACGCGATGTCGGCTCTGCTACTTGGGGTCCTACTCAAAATGACCACCCAGCTAGAGGCCAAGCGTGGATCGGATCCGCATATAGTGCTTCACGATATGTACGATCAGCTAGTGGCGCATATGACTCCTGAAGATCAGGCGGAAATTTTTTATGGCCTCCTCGACCGCCGTAATTATGACCTAAAATACGTGCGTGCCGGCCAATTGATTGCGCTTCATCATAGTTTTTCGTCGGGCGAAGTCCAGGCACTCGATTCGGCGGGATTGGGGTCGTTGGCACCGGGTTTTGTGAGTCCGCCACAGTCGGGATCGGTGTCACTCAATCCGCGCGACCGAATTGTACTCTGCACTCGCGGCGTCATCGAGGCTCGCAACACTAAGGGTGAAAGCTACGGAATGGAGCGTGTCACGCGAAGTTTTCTTCAAGGGCCCAAGCGTGGCGTGCATGAGCTACGCAATCACATTCTTTATGAAGTTCACAAATTTGCCCAGGGCACCGAGGCGATTCGCGATCAAACGCTGGTCGTTATGGAAGTTAAAGACAAAGTTATAAAATTGGCCAGGAGCTAAATTAGTGACGAATTCAGCGCCCTCGGTTAGGCTGCCCGCAAGTCATATGTGTGGAAAGGATTTGTCATGGCAACGGAAACACCGATATTCGCGGGTGCGGTCGACAAGGGTCTTGAAGGCGTGGTCGCGTGCACGACTGGAATCTCTTCGATAGTCGATGCGACTTTGATTTTTCGCGGGTACACGATCGAAGACTTGGCCGCCCATTCCACGTTTGAAGAGACCGTGTTTTTACTATGGGAAAACCGCTTGCCAAGCGGTGACGAATTGACTGCCTTCAAACGCGTTTTGGGGGAGAATATGAGCCTAAGCGTAGAGCAAATCAAACATCTAAAGGGTCTGCCCACTAAGGGCGTGCATCCAATGGCGTGGTTGCGTTCGGCCGTAAGCGTGATGTCGCTTTGGGATCCCGACGGCCAAAGTAGCGAGCCCGCGGCGCAAAGGCGCATGGCTATGCGTTTGGTAGCCCAGATGGGTCCGCTGGTGACGCTATTTGACCGCAATCGTAACGGCAAAGACTATGTGCAACCTAAACCCGAAAAAGGCTTGGCCTGGAACTTTCTTTACCAGCTGAAGGGCGAAGAGCCCGATGCAACCATCGCTAAAGATTTTGATACGTGCTTGGTACTGCATGCGGATCACGAGCTCAATTGCTCGGCATTTGCGGCGCGAGTGACGGCATCTTCGTTGAGCGATATTTATTCCGCGATTGTCAGCGCGATTTCCGCCTTAAAAGGACCGCTTCATGGCGGTGCCAACGAACAAGTCATGTTGATGCTCAAGGAGATTGGCAATATGAGCGCCGCCCGTGAATGGATCAAAGAGGCGCTTGCCGACAAAAAGAAAGTCATGGGCTTTGGCCACCGAGTTTATAAGAACGGCGATCCGCGCGCGAAAATTTTGGCGCAGTTAAGTGAAAAACTTGGCGCTAAAACCGGACAACCGGCGTGGTATGAGATGTCCAAGGCGATTGACGATGTTATGCAAAAGGACAAGGGCCTGTTGCCGAACGTGGATTTTTATTCGGCCACGGTTTATTACAGCATGGGAATTCCGATTGATATTTTTACCCCGATCTTCGCGGTCTCGCGCGTGAGTGGCTGGCTGGCGCATATTTTTGAGCAGTACAGTCGGAACCGGATTTACCGCCCGCGCGGGCAGTGGGTGGGTAAAGAGGGTTTGAAATGGACGCCGGTAGCGAAGCGATAGGCAGCGGATTTGGTTCAGCGATGGCTCGGTGAGCCGGCGCCGCTGCAGGGACTAAGCTCGGTCTCATTTTGGGATTCCGCGGTAGGTATTCCTTAGACAGTTTTCCCATCATTTTAAATCTTGCAGACCTTTTCCGATAGGACCTTAGTAGCACTGGAGGCCTGACATGCAACGCGTCCTATTGAGTTGTCGTTCCATTGATGACTCGCGCTTTTTGAAGAGTTACCTGGAGACCGAGCTTCCCTACGAGGTCTTCCTGGCGCCTGAGCCGCAAGAAATCGAATCTTCGCTTAAAGGCAAAAGCGTCCATTTGCTCCTTCTACAAACCGGAAATTTGGCCAGCCGCGATCTGGATTTTGCCCTGAGGCTGCGCAAAGGTTCCTATTCGCATCCGATCATGATTATCACCGACTCCGTAGGCAACATTAACGTCGAAGAGGTCCACAACAAGCATCGAATTTACTTTATGGAACGACCCTTCGAACTCAAGACTCTGCGCGGTCTCGTGCGCAAAATCATGGTGGCCAAAGTGGTCCCGCAACAGGTTTTTCGTCGCTACCGCACCGACATGACTGCCGCGGTCGAAACTTTCACCGAAGGCAGCCGCTACGAGAGTCACATGTTCAATTTGTCGCGCGGAGGAATGTACCTTGAGATGGTCAAACGGCCTAATATTTCGGCGGGAGATTTGCTGCGCTTGAAAGTTAAGGGCGGAACCGATTCACGGGAGCACCACATTCACGGACGGGTGGTCTGGACTACGCATAAAGGCCATGCCGCGGGCGGGTATGGGGTCGGGGTTAAATTTATAAAGACCACGGATATTTACCGCACGCTTCTGGATAAAGTTTAGATCGGCTTCACGCCATTAAATTAAAAGGAGTGCAATCGTTTCGAGTAAATGTGTCGCTGATGTCCCAAAGTTCTCTAATCCCTACGACAGCCTCCAGGTGCCCTTTTTCGCGCCAATTCGGACGTAATGCGTCCCCATAGGCCCGTCTCCAACCTCACACAAAAGCTCCTAGTGGCATCGTTCTTGCTCATCATTTCACAAACACTACAAAGGGCTCCTCAATGAAAATTGCCAAATTAGTTCTTGTCACACTATTCGTCCCCTATTTAGCCAGCGGCAAGGACAAGGTGGAATTAACCTTACTCAAGGACCCCAAGCTAAGTGACACGGTCATCGCGCCCGCAAAACCAAGGGTCGCTTCAAGTATCGATTTCACCAAAATCAATCCGAACATTGACCTTGTTACGGCCAGCACCGTGGCGAACCCCCGGCGCTTTCCGCTCACCAAAAACGAGTATCTCCCATGGACTATGATGATCCAGTCCATGCTATGAGACGGGACTGGCGGGGCGCGCTGGTGTTGAGCGCTTTCTTGGGTAACTTTGACATGCGCAATGACAATACCCGGTTAGAGCTTGAGCCTGTTGGCAATGGTTACCGTTTGCTTGGGGTCCTCAGCGATGTAGGCAGTGGTTTAGGTAGGGCAAAACACGTTTGGGCCACCACCAATTCAGATTCTAATTCATTTACCGACAGCTTTGTCGATGAGAATTGCGAGCGCCATGGCACAAGCAAGGCCAAAATGATTGCGCCCTCTTGCAAAGCCACGGGCTTACCCTTTGACACCTACAACACCAATCAGCAAAACAATGTCTTTGCCCATGTGACCAAGCCAGATGCCTTATGGCTGGCGCGCTACCTTTCGCAACTTAGCGTTGAGCAATTTCGCGTCGCCCTAAAGGCTGCGGGATTTTCTCCTGGCGAAGTGGATAAGTTCGCTTATTTGTTGGCCGCTCGGCGTGACAATCTGGTGCGTGCAGTGCGCTTGAAAGTCCGGATGCTTGTGAGTCCGCAGTTGAAACAAGCTCATGAAAGCGCGTCATGACGTTGGCGCGCGGCCTCATACCAGTGCTACTGTTGGCGGCGATCCATGGCGCGAGTGTCGCCGAGGTGAGTTCCCCCAAATGGGTGCGACGCGAAGGTTCGCTGATGATGGCATTGCGCTCGAATGCGCCCGACTTTTGGCACTGGGCCGCGTATGCGGGCCGCACCCGTTTTCCTCCTCCGCTTTTGAACTTCACCGGCGTTGTGGCCGGCGACCCCCATCACGAAAACTTCTCTCATGTCTTTGTCGGCGACCACCGCGTTTATGTACTCAATGATATGGATGATTCTGGCGAGGCGCCCTTCTTTCTTGAATTGGTGAAGTTTATGACGGTGACCCTGTCGGCGACGGAAGACTCGGGAGTCGCGCAAATGGTACAAGATCTGCTGCAGAGTTATGTCGAAGGGCTGGACGGCTTGCCATGGGCGGGAACTCCTCCGGCGCTGATCAAAGACGACGCCACTGTTAGCCGGTCTCAGTTTGACCGCGATTATTTTGCCAAAATTAAAAAGGCCACAACCGATGGGCTGTTTGAACCCAAAGAGGGCTTGGTGTCTTGGAAGGCCATGTCTGAGAGTCAAAGAAATCAGTTTAACGAATTTGAGAAGCGCTACTTTCAGGCCGCACTGCCCGCGGACTATACCATTTCTGATCGGGCCCTCTTGGCTAAAGAAGGTGGTGGGAGTGGAGGCCTTGACCGCTATTGGTATTACCTGAAGAAGGCCGGCGACCAACGCCATATTTTGGAATTCAAACCGCTGGAGTCGCCCGCCGTCAGCTTTTTCCAAGCGATACAACCTGAGGGAGGCGAGCGCCTGAGACGGGCCACTCAGATTTATTGGGACAAGGGAATTCCCGAGCCCTTTCAAATTGTCGGCGACGCGCTGGTGACTTTCTGGATGCGGCCTCGGTATCCAAACTATATTGATCTGAATGCCAAAATTTTTATTCAACAGCCTAAAAAGTTTGCCGAGCTTTCTCGCTTTGTTGCCCAGGCCCTTGGCCAGTGGCATGGGAAGCAGGCGGGAGCGAAGGGTTATGTTGATTATTTGAAGGCCCACGCGAGTGACGCAAGGACCACCGCTATGGCAGCCGCGGATGAGTATTTGACTTCCGCGCGCTTGAAGCAAACGGGGAGCAAGCCCTAGCGGCTAAAGCTTAACGTGACATCGGCAATGTAGAGACCATTTCCCTGTATCGCACAAATGTCACTCTAAGCCATTTCTACGGCCTCTCGAATCGCCTTCCGAATGCCCGTATAGACCGCAAACGGTGAAGCCTCCTCATACATATAAGCCGGCGTCGTCACAATTCGACGATCTCTATCCGTCACATAATCATCCACAGCGCAATCGACATGCGTCGCACCGGTTTTGCGGATCTCCGCAACTGTCGCCGCATCCCTTCCCACTGTGAGGGTAACCCCTTCCGCGCCCAAAACCCGGGCGATCACCGCCGGCGCGATGCAGATCGCGGCAATAGGCTTTTCAGCCATATAAAATTCGTTTAGGATACGCTCAATCTCGGGATTAACCGTACATGCGGCACCTTTTTCGGCCCAATTCGAAAGATTTTTAGCGGCACCAAAGCCGCCCGGCATTGCAAGCCCATCGAAATCCTTAGCGTGAAGCGCAGTCAACGGCTGAATTTGCCCACGGGCAATGCGCGCGGCCTCCGCCAAAACATTGCGGCTCTGACCGGTGGGCTGTCCGTTGCGATCCGCGACGGGGAAATCTTGATCCGGCGCGAAGATCTTATAAGCAGCACCGGCTTCCGTGAGCGCTATCAAAGTGCTCACCGATTCAGTAATTTCCGCTCCATCCAAATGACCACAACCGGACAACACCACAGCAATGCGTTTCATAACTGATCCTCCAATGTGATTTGTTTAGCGCGGAACGGTGCTGCTTGTCTACTTCTTGAAGTCGGCCAGGGTGGAACAGTCCCGCACGTAAATATTGCGACCGTCGACCGTCACATAAGTGCTGCGGCAATCAGTGATCAGCACGCCGCTCAATTGATTGAAATCGGCGCCGAAGGGAAGAAAAGGTGTGGCATGAGAAAAGGCAAAGTCGATCGAGATTTTCTGATAGTTAACATCGTCCTTCCACAACACCATGTCGAACTGCACATAGTGTACGGGCAGTTGACAGCCGCTGAGTCCGCCACAACCTGCGCGGGCCTTAACGGGAACGGGCGGATCGATCGAGGCATCGGATTCTTGCAAATGATAAAACTTGGTGGTGCTACCAGCGGCGTTGGCGCGGGCCGCGAGTGTCGCTACGGTTAAGGTCGGAGGCGGCAGGGCGCGTAAGCTTGCGGGGATGGTGGTGGTGGTTTTATCGATAGCCACTGAATCTTCCGTGACGACGGTTTCAAAGGTACCATCTTCTTGGCGGGTGGCTTTGCTGATGCGCAGGGTGACTTTCGCCTTGTCGGTTGTGTCTTGACGATCGATGACCTCGACCCGGCGAGCACCCATGGTGGTGGCGACACTGTTGTTCAGGATCACGCGAGTTTCATCGGTATCCAAGTATTGGCCGATGGCCATTTGCAACGGATCCGCGCCCGCGGTGGCTCTGGCGAGTGCGGCGTTAATGGCGGTGGCCGCGAATTCAGGCCCCAGGTCTTCTTTTTTCTCGGTGGCTTTCATACATCCGGCCAAAAGCAGTGTCAGTAGCAGCGGTACAGTGACCGCCAACAAAAAATGCAAACTGTGGAGGAGGCGCACGCTCACACCGAGTCCCAACCCCAAATCCACATGGGAATGGGGAAGAGGCGTTCGAACACCTCGATGGTGGCCGGATCGAACTTGTGCAATTGCGAGGCTTTGCCGGGGCCAAAAATCAGCCGGGTGAGATCCGATTCAGCGTCGGTGGAAAATATTTCTTGTTTATATCCCAGATAGAATTTGCCATCGCGTGGCTCGAGCACGACATCTTCCACCCCAAACGCGCGCACATATTTTTTAACTTTAGCTAGAAAACTGGTGCTGTTCAAAATTTTGATCATGCCGAGCACGCCACTGTGTTGGGTGGCTCCGGCCTGCACCAGTTTGCGGATGAAATTGGCGGCGTGGTGAGGCGCAATCACAGTGAGACGCTGCGGGCTCTCTTTGGCGGCGTAACTCAAGAGCGGGATCAGTTTCGAAACGCCGCCTCCCCATTCGTGAATATAGCCGGTGAAGTCGGCGCCTTTGCCTTCGACCGCGTAAGCTTGCAGGCGATTGTTTTCATCCCACGCGGTGTAAACCTTGGCATTGGGAATCTGCAAAAATTTGCGGATATCCTCGAGCGTGCGAATACTTCCGGTGGTGTGTTGGGAATAAAGACGCAGAATCGCCTCGGGATCGACTTTGGTCGAAGTCATGAAACTCAGCTTTTCAAACGTCTCCTCGATTTTAAAAGCGGCGGGCAGGGCCAAGGAAATCTCAGAGCCGGCCAGTTCAAAACCAAGCTTGCGGTAAAAATCAAAAAGACCGGTCCACAGAATTGCGAAGTCACAGCCGTGCGCTTTGCCAGCGGCCAAACATTCGTCGAGAACCTGGCGCGAGAGCCCGCGATGGCGATGATCGGGAGCGGTCACCACGCTGCCGATTGCGGCCACTTTAAACAAACCGGCGGGCGACTTAATCACCAAAGGTTTCATCACCGCCGCGGAGAGGAAGTTACTTTCCTCCTTGATCACCCGCACGTTGTTCAAATTGGCACCGTGAATGGCCAGCGGGTACTCGTCGGCAATGGACCAGTTTTGTACGGGGCGCAAGTGGGTCGAAAGAAACTCCACGAACTGCGGGAATTCGTGGTCAAATAGCGGGCGTGGTCCTTCCATAGGCCTCCTTCACTGACACATCTATTATAATGCGCGATAAAAAATCGGTGTGAGTCGAGAAAGACTTTTCTCGACATCGGTCGGGAGACTCGACTAAATGACCAGTTATGAAAGAGACTCACGCGGCCCGCGCCATCCGGACCAAGACCGTTATCCAGAAGCTAAAGCGCTACTATCCAGACGCGCACTGCGCACTCAAGCACCGCAACGCACTTGAACTTTTGATCGCCACCATTTTAAGCGCGCAGTGCACGGACGAACGCGTGAATCTGGTCACGCCGCTTTTGTTTACGCGCTATAAGTCGGCGCAAGATTTTGCGCGCGCGCGGCTTGAAGACATTGAGGAGATCATCAGATCTACGGGTTTTTTTCGCACCAAAGCCAAGAGCTTAAAAGGTGTCGGTAAAAAACTTATGCAAGATTTTAACGGCGAAGTTCCAGGCGATCTCGCGGCGCTGGAAAGTTTGTCCGGAGTGGGCCGAAAAACCGCCAATGTGGTGCTGGGTGAGGTCTTCAATATCAGCGTCGGGATCGTGGTCGACACCCATGTCAAACGCCTTGCCTATCGCTTGGGTCTGACTCACGCCAAGCAGCCCGCTGCGGTGGAGGTCGACTTACAAAAGGTCGTCCCGCGCGAGCATTGGATTCAAATCGCGCACTGGCTGATTTTTCACGGCCGGCAAATCTGTAAGGCGCGGCGGCCGCAGTGCGAGCGCTGTCCTATCGAAGGTGAATGCCCTAAACAGGGTGTTTGACCCTAGCTCGCGATTGAAGCAAGATGTCTCATGCTAGTCGCCTATCTTGAAAGTCTAAAATATGTCGGCCATCTTTTTCCTATCGCCATGTTGCGGGTCTATTTGGGCTGGTCATTTTTGACCACAGCCTGGACTCGCTACCAGGGCGATTACCTTTCGCAACCGCGCATCGCCGCAGCGATCACCGAGTGGGCACCCACTAGTGCCGCGCCCGATTGGTATAAGGATTTTCTCGACCGCGTGGTGGTGCCGAATTGGCAGATTTTTGCCTACTGCGTGGTGTATTTTGGGTTTTTGGTGGGGATCAGTTTTATACTTGGATTTTTTGTGCGCCCGGTGGCATTGCTCGCGGCCCTGGTCACTCTAAATTTTGTTTACAACAGCGGGCCCGAGATCATCGAACTGCACAAACTGCACGTCGTGCTTTTTTTAATTCTGGCCTGGCTGGGCGCCGGCCGCTGCTTGGGCATTGATTATTTTTTCTACAAGCGTGACCGCGGCTTGTGGTGGTAGATTTTGCGCAATCGTATAGTCGTATTTTCAATTATTTTGGTGAGTGTGATTTTCGCCCTGCTGTTCGCGCGTGCCGTGCACCTCAATCGCGGCTTACCTTATTCGCAGTTCACTGAAAAAAAATTGCGCCTCTTAACTTATTCGACTTTTATGGCTGCGGCCGGACCCGGTGCAGAAATCGTCAAGCGCTTTAAACGCGAGCATGGTTGCGAGGTGGAGATCACCACCACCACCGACGCGGGCCTGTTGCTCGAACGCCTGAAAATCGCGCAAGTCGCGGCTTCGGTGGACCTCGTTTTGGGCCTGGACGGTCTTTATTTGCACTTTGCGGAAGCGCAGACCCAATGGCACCCGGTGCCGGCCCTGGCGCGTGATAAGTGGAATCCCGCGGTGCACAGCGAGGCGGCCGGCGCGTTCGTACCTTTTGACTGGAGTCCGATGACTTTTATTTATAAACAAGGTAAATTTGAACCACCGCAAGTATTTCATGATCTCGCGCGGCCGGCCTGGCGCGCGCAAATTGCGCTGCAGGACCCGCGCGTCAGTTCTCCAGGCCTGCAGTTTTTTTACTGGGTCAAGGACCTTATGGGCGCCGGCAGCGCCGACTTCCTGCGCCGCTTGCAGCCCAATGTGCAGAGCGTTTCACCGTCTTGGGCCTTCTCCTACGGTTTGTTTAAAAAAAATCAAGCGCGTTTGGTTTTTTCTTACGTTACTTCGCTCGCCTACCATTGGGGTTTTGACCACGACCGCAGTTTCCAGGCCGTGGTGCTTCCCGAAGGCCATCCGGTGCAGGTGGAGTACGTCGGTATTCCCGCGACTTGCCGTGAGTGCGAGTTGGCGGAGGCCTTCACGAGGACCCTGCTCGAACCCTGGGCGCAACAGTTGATTATGCAAAAGAATTTTATGTTTCCGGTTTTGAAAGGCGTCGAAGCTGGGACCATTTTTAGCGAATTGCCGGCGCTCAAGACGCGGGCACTGGTGATCCCCACTTCTCGCGATTTGAGCGAGTGGGATCAGGTTTTTCCACGATAGGAGTGAAGTTTGCGTTCTTCGGCGCGCCTGGCTTTAGTGCTTCTCTTATTGTTGCCCTACCTGATTTGGTTGCAACGGATCCCCGCTTGGAGCCTGCCGGCGCCGGGAGAATGGCTCCCGAGTTTGCTCCATGCGGTTTTTCAGGCCGCTCTGAGCGCGCTGTCTTCATTGCTGTTCGGTTTTATTTTATTCGTGGCCGCGCAAGGTTGGACCACGCCTCGGGCGCGGCGATGGACCGAGCTTGCGCTGTTGCTGCCCAATATGATTCCGCCCTTGTTTTTGGTGCTGGGGTTGCTCTCATGGCTCGCGCCGTTTCCTTATGGCCTCGGCGCCGTAATCGTGGCCCATGTGTTGCTAAATGCAGGACTGGTCGCCGTTGCGCTCGATCGCCTGCTTCATGCGAAAATGGGAGGCATGGCGGAGACGGCGTGGATCCTCGGCGGCTCGCGCCGGGCCTTTTGGCGGCGAATCGCGTGGCCCTACCTCAGAGCGGATGTGGCGAGTCTTTTTCTTTTGGTCTTTAGTTTATGCCTCACCAGTTTTTCTATTCCGCTCGTACTTGGCGGTCAGCGCCTGGTGACTTTGGAGGTCACGATTTTTGAAGTTATTCGCAGCGAAGGCCGCTGGGACAAGGCTTTGCTGTTCGCGGCTCTGCAGTCTTTGTTTCTATTTATGCTGGCGTGGAGTCTACCGCGCCCCTTCGCGCCGGGCACCCAAGTCTCCCGTCGGCATTTGCCGTTTCTAAGTGTTCGCGGCCTCAGCGGTTTGGTTTTTCTGCCAGCGTTCATTTTACTTGTGGGATGGGTTATCGGCGTATCTCAGGCTTTGCAGGTCGGAAATATGTTGAGCGAAATACCACTTTTTGAAGCGGTGATTTCGTCTCTGGTGCTAGGCCTTAGCGTGGGGCTCCTGCACCTGATGTTGTTTCTGTGGCTGGCGTTGGTGTTTCCCAATCCTTGGTTGGAGCGATTTCTCAGCGGATATTTAGCGCCAAGTCCAACGATCACGGGTTTTGCCATGTTGCTCCTGCCCGACAACGGTGAAATTATAAATTTGCTCAAGCTCACGGTCGCGTTGACGCTGATTTCCTTTCCCCTTCTTTGCCGCTGGATGGTGCATTCGGCGCTGAATTCCTTGCGTCAGCAAATTTCGGTCGCGCGCGTGCTTGGCGCCACTTGGCCCGCGGTGGCTTTTGAAATTGTGTGGCCACAGCTGGCGCCGCAGCTGATGCGCGCCTCGGGTCTCGCGGCTTTGTGGGCCAGCGGTGATTTTGCGATTTCCGGAATTGTCACCAGCCAATGGCAGACGCTGCCGCTGCTCATGAATGAATTGATCGGGAGCTACCGCCTTGAGGCGGCGCAACTTTTATTGCTGCCGCTGATGCTTGTTGGTCTGAGCCTTTATGCGCTTTTTGTAGGAGCCACCCGCTATGTCACTCATTAAGGGATTGATCCGCGACTATGATGGTTTCTCGCTCAATATTCCACAATGGGAGATTGCCGAGCAGGGCATCACCGCGCTGTGGGGCCCATCGGGCTCCGGAAAAACCACGGCGTTTCGTCTACTGATAGGGCTCGAACCTTGCCCGGGCCTGAGTTGGACATTTGCCGGCATCGATCTTGCGGCCTTGCCTGTACCGGAGCGGCGCTTGGGTGTGGTGTTTCAAACGCTGGAGCTTTTTCCGCATCTGAGTGCTGGGGAAAATATTTTATTTGCGGCCAGCGCCCGGAGGCTGCCGGAGCAAGTGGCGCAGACGCGGCTAGGGGAGTTGGCGACGGATCTACAATTGCAAAACTGTTTGGCGCGCAAGGCTTCGGTGCTTTCGGGTGGCGAAGCTCAGCGAGTAGCGCTGGCCCGCGCAGTGATCGGGCAACCGCGCTTTTTGTTTTTGGATGAGCCGTTTTCGAGTCTCGACCGCGAGTTAAAAATTGAAGCGCGCGCTTTGGTGCGTAAGGTGATTGATAAGCTTAGAATTCCTACGCTTTTGATCACTCATGATGAAGAGGATCTCAAAGCGCTTGCGGACAGCGTGGTCAAAATCCGAAACGGCAGTCTGACGATGCATCCTAACGTTTCGTGATCGTACAGTGGTTACTTAAATTTTTCTCGATCCTCTTGTCGCGATGGCATTGCAATTCCACATTTTTATCAGATTTATTTGGACAAAGCCCTGCCATTTACAGCTTTGTAGGCCAAACCTTCTGCCTCTTCGCGAGCGGAACAAAACTCGCCTCCGCGGCAAACTGAATGCATTTTTCAATATCCGCCTCACTGAGATTGAGCGTTTCACGCGCAATCCGCAGCTCCCGCCCAATATTAGTATTAAAAATCCCGGGATCGTCAGTGTTGATCGTCGTGCGAATGCCAAAATCAAAAAGCGTTTTGAGCGGATGGTACTTCATATGCGCGACCGCGTGGGTCAGCATATTGCTAGTGGGGCAAAGTTCTAAAACGATTTTTTGATCGCGGACCTGAGCCATCACATTTTCGTCGCGGTAGATCTGGACGCCGTGGCCAATGCGCGTGGCGCCTAAAACTTCAATCGCGTCCATCACCCATTTTGGGGCCTTGGCATTCGCGGCCTCGCCGCTATGGATGGTGATTCCCATTCCCGCTTTTTTAGCACGCAAGAACAGCGGCGCGAAGGGTTTGCTATCAAAGCCTTCTTCGTTGTCGGCCAGATCTAGGCCCACAAAACTATCTTTGTTAGACAGGGCGAAAGCGACCACGTTTTCGGCATCTTTGACCGGTAAAATGCGTTGTATAATGCAAATGAGTCCCACCACGATTGGATATTCCAGTTCCGCACGCACAATTCCTTGCACGATCGCTTCGTGGATTTTCTCAAACGTCATGTTGTGGCCGAGTTGGATAAACGTGGGTGCATAGCGCAGTTCGAGAATCTGAATACCTTCTTTGAGGTAGGCGTCGACACAAGCCTCGTAAGCAATGCACTCCCAATATTCTGGAGCGCAT
>JANXMF010000009.1 GCA_025354795.1 Pseudobdellovibrionaceae bacterium | reverse complement strand
GCGTGGGCGGCGGCGGAAAGTGAAATCGTGGTGGGAGACGCGATAGCCCGGCGTGAGAACGTGCGCGTGGGCGACACGGTGAAGGTGCAGGCCTGGGTGGGTGAGCACTTGGGCGAAGACCAGTTGCCATTCAAGGTGGTCGGCATTTTGAAGCAAACAAAATCCATTTTTGATCAAATGTTATTTAGCAATGTCGCACAAGCGCAAAAAGTGATTTTAGAAAATCGCAGTTTTGTCGGTGAGCGCACCATTTGGGGCGAGCGCGTGCTGAATTATTTTTTGCTGAATTTGCATCCGGGCGGGTTTGCCAAACTTGCGAATCTGGTCAACAAACGTACGGTGGGGCAGGCCGTGCTGGTCGAGGTTGAAAAGCGCCGCCTGGAAGAACTTACTGGTACTGGCAAGAATCTTGGCCTTTTTATTTCCGTGTTCGTGATTCTATTGAGCAGCCTCGCGGTGTCGGCCATGCTCATCACTCGCTTTGAAGCGATGGGCGTGCAACTCGCGGTTCTGCGCGCGCTTGGTTACGGTCGTAGCGAAATCGGGCGCTGGCTATTGTGGGAAGGTTTTTTACTGGGCGTATTTGGTTGTTTGTTGGGCGCTTTGATCGACGCTGCGGCTTTTCCGCTGATCCGCCAGCTTCTGGGAAGTGCTGTGCCGCTGGCCCAAAGTTCAGTGCTACAGAGTTTTCCGGTATGGTTGCTGGCGCTGGTCGCGACTGTTTCCGCTATTTTTATTCCGCTGATTCGTCTTTATCAGCAGGACGTTCATCGAGCGTTGAAGGGCTAATACTGCTCTAAACTTAGACTTCAGTCCAGGGCGCCGCTTTGACTCCGAGTTTCGGCGGTCCTAAGCTAAGGTTATCAAGGGAGCTGGGGTGTATAAAGTCGGGGAAATCAAAATTCGCAAGGCCTGGCCGGGGGATGTTTCCGAAATCGCCAATGTCCACGTCAGCTGTTGGCGCGAAACTTACCGTGGATTGTTACCTTCGGAATATTTGGCCAAGTTGAACTTTCGCAAGAAGATTGATGCATGGCAGAAGGTGATCGCCGATAAGGAAAAATTCGCGGTTTTTATTGCTGAGGACCGCATGGGTGTCATCGGATTCTCAACGGTCGAAGCCGCCCGCGACGTGCTGTGGGAGGGAAGCGGCGAGATCTCCAGTATTTATTTACTCTCGCGTTTCAAAGGCCGCGGCCTCGGTCGGGCGCTGTTGCACGCGGGAATGAAAGAGCTGCTCAAACGCGATTTCAAGCAAGCCTATTGTTGGGTGATGGAAGGCAATCCTTCCGTTCATTTTTACGAGCATAGCGGGGCCAAATTCAGTGGGGTATTCAAGGACGAAGAGATCGCGGGACAAAAGATCAAAGAGTTGGCTTACGTGTGGAATTCACTCGACGCTTTTAAGTAGCCTGCTTTTTTTATTTAATCTCGCACACGGCGAAGCCGCGCTGAACCTTCAGCCCGCCGCGCTGCCAGCGGAAACCGTACCGGCTAAAGCCAACCAAGTTGAGCAGCTCTTTGCCAAGATTGAACGTCGCGTTCGACTGCAAGGCCTGCTCGAATTTCCAGTTTACTTCTTTTATTTAGGCGCACCCAATCTCAAGGGCGTCGGCTATTGGCCGGACTTCGGCCCGCGCCTGGGCCCGCGCATTTTATTTGATGACTTGGGATTGACCGTTACCTTTGCGCTTCCGATTCCGGAGGTCGAGGTCCACCGCCGAGGTGCTTCGGATTTAAAGGGAGTGATCGTCAATTCCTATTGGCGGCAAAACGCCATGGACATCTATTATCAGCGGGTGCGCGGCTTTTACGTGAGCAGCCCCTTTCGCGAATTCAGCACGCACAAGCCCGAACGTTATCCCCAGCTTCCCGACGCCCTGGCCGTTAACTATGGGATGAATTGGTATCACATCTTTCACCCCGAAGTGTTCAGTCTCAAAGCCGCATTTGCGCAAAGTGAGTTTCAATTAAAGAGCGGCGGCAGCTGGCTGATCAATCCGTTTTACAATCACCTGGAACTTTCGCTGGGCTCACGTTTTATCCCGGGCATCGAGGATTCGAGCATCACTGCGATACCCAATCTGGCCACGGGTCGCTTCGACACAATTGGAAGTTCATGGGCTTATGGTTACTCGTATATTGATGGTCACTTTTTTGCCTCCGTCATTTTGGGAGCGGGACCCGCGTTGCAAAGTCAGCGCCTTCAACGTGAGGATCAGAACAATACGCAGAATTATAGTTTAGCGTTGAAGATCAATATGAATGCCGCCGTCGGCTGGAATTCGCAAAATTATGTGGGTGGGTTGAAATTTTTGTTTGATTCGCTGTCTTCGAATGTGGCGGGGACTCAGGTGGCTTCGAACCTTTGGTCGGGGCAGGTGTTTTTGGGGACGCGGTTTTAGCGTGTCGAATAGATATTCAGACCGGTGTGATCCCGCTGTAAAATCACTAAGCCTCTAGCTCCGCCCAGCGTGCGTACCAGCGATCGATCTGACCCTGCACTTCGGCCATTTCCGCGGTCAATGCGCGCAAGCGCGCGGAGTTCGAGACCACATCAGGGCTTTGGCTCTCGCCGGTCAACTCCGCGAGCCGCGCCTCTAGCGCGCCGATTTTCTTTTCCATCCCGTCCAGTTCTCGCTGTTCATTGAAGCCCAGTTTCTTACGCACGGTCTTTTTTCCGACCGGCGCTTCAGACTTCACTTTTGCCGTTAGGCTCGGGCGCCCGGCCTGCCATCTCTCCCACTGCGACAGATCGGCAAAGCGCTCGACGATTTTGCTACCAGCGGCGGTGGGCGCAAACGCGAGGATTTGATTGGTAGTCTGATCAAGAAAATAGCGGTCATGAGTCACCAGTAAGACCGCGCCGTTAAATTCCTGTAAGACCTCTTGCAGGATATCGAGCGTGGCCAAATCAAGATCGTTGGTAGGTTCATCCAAAATCAAAACATTGGCGCGTTTAAGCATCAAGCGTGCAATCAGTAGACGACTTTGCTCGCCTCCCGACAGCTTTCGCACCGGCATATCCATTTGTTCATAGGAGAATAAAAAGCGCGTGAGATAACTCTTCACGTGTACCTTGGTCTCGCCGAAATCCACGTAGTCACCAAGTGGGCAAACGGTATTCAGTACCGACAAATTGCCATCTAGGCTTTCGCGGTTTTGTTCGAAATAAGCAATCTGCAATTGTTCGGCGTGATAAACGCTGCCCTTATCCGGTTGCTCCGTACCCACCAACAAACGAATCAAGGTTGACTTGCCACAACCGTTGGCTCCGAGCAGACCAATGCGGCTTTTCGGGGTGATCAAAAGGTCCATTGGTGGCACGACTATGCGACCTTCATAAGACTTCTCAATGCCTTTAGCCTCGATCAAGCGCTTTGGACTCTTTTCGGCGGACTGAAAATCTAAACGGACCTTGGCATTTTGATTGCGTTCGTTGAGTTCGCCGACGGCGTTGGTCAGTTCTTCGTGCTTCTGGATGCGGGCACTTTGTTTAGTTTGCCGGGCCTGAGCTCCGCGCCGCAGCCACTCGGTTTCGCGGCGGAGAGTGTTGCGCAGCTTGGTTTCCTGTTGCTCTTGGGCCGTCAACAGATGTGCGCGCAGCTCGAGGTACGTTGCATAATCGCCGTTGACGCGCACTATTCCGTCTTTGTGTCGACGGTCGAGCTCAAGGATTTGCGTCGACACCCGCTGCAAAAACAAACGGTCATGGGTAATAACGACGGTCGCAAACGCTTCTTCAGCCAAAAATTCTTCGAGCCAAATTATGCTTTCTACATCGAGATGATTAGTGGGTTCATCGAGTAATAACAAGTCGGGCTCACGCATCAGCTCACGCGCCAGAGCCACGCGTTTTTTCCAGCCACCGGACAGCTGTTCGATCGAAGTCTCGGGATTGTCACTGAGCGAAAGCTTAGACATCAGCATTTCGGCACGTGCCATCTCTTGCCAGTCGTGGGGCTCCCGGCTGCCTTCCATTACACTCGAGTGTACGCTAGCGCCCTCAGAAAACTGCGGCACTTGTTCGAGCAGTCCGACGCGCAGTCCGCGCTGCACCGACAGCTTGCCATCATCCAAGCTCATCCTGCCTGCCAAAATTTTTAACAGCGTCGATTTGCCGGCACCATTGGGACCGATCAAACCAATGCGCTGCCCGCTTTCAATTGAAAACGAAATTCCGTCAAACAGAGTGTGCGCGGTGAATGATTTGCTTAGAAGATGGGCGTTAACGAGGATGGCCACCCGTAATGCCTAGTCCTGCTCCTGGAGTGTGTCAAAGCGCACCCAGCCCTCAAACCGATCCAAATATTTGACCTTGATAGCCTTGATTTTCGGGCCTTCCTGATTGAGGCGAAACGACTGCTTAGCCTCCACCGAAGTCACGATGGCGCCGGAAGGCAGATCTTTGACAAATTGGCCAAGGTAGAGACCTTTAGAATCACGCACGGCTTCGTAGAGTTCCGAACCTTCCGCGCTAATCACCATATAATTTTTAGAGCGATACATAGGCCGCAGTATTCACTTTTACCGTCCACTAAGCAATCTATTCCCAGCTGACCTTGCCGCGACTCTTTTTGATTTCCCCGCGGCGGGATTTGCCTTCGAGCTTACGCACTTTGGAGGCACGAGTCGGGCGGGTAGGACGGCGGGCTTTAGGTTGGTGCAAAGCCCTGATTAGGAATGCCTTTAATTTTTCAAGTACCCGGGCCTTGTTGCGTTCCAGGTCCCGGTACTCATCGGCGCGCAAAAAGATTTCGTTTTCGCGATTGATAAGATTGGTCAAGCGCGCGCGAACCAGGGCCTTCTCCGCCAGCGAAAGGGCCTCGGAAACGGCAAAATTCCAAAATAGCTGAGCGGCGGACGAAACCTTATTGACGTTTTGCCCCCCGGGGCCTCGGCTGCGTACGGCGACAATCTGAACCTCGCGAGCCACTTGTGAAAAATTCATGCCCCATTTTAGACGCCGGCCGGCAGCCCTGTCTTGTCCATGCGCATCATAAGCCGAACGTCTAAAGTCGCGGACCTATCAATATAAACAATATTTAATTATAGACAAATCGGCTAAGATTAGCCAGATGACGATTCTTTGCGTGGGGGAAAATGAGAATGTGGGTCAGTCGCTTTGCGCGAAAATGAGCCGCTGCGGCTGGAAGGTCGAATTTTTACTTGGCCGACCCGACATGGAGGAAGGGTTTCGGCGCATCCGTCCGGACCTGATTGTGCTCGACGTCGTCGACCTAGCTTACTTGCACTGGTGGTATGGCTTGAAGGTGACCCGGGGGTGCCGCACCTTGATTTTTATCGGTGAAGGGATTGGCAGCGAGTCGATCGGATTTGATGCCGAGCTGCAGATGTTGCAGACCTTTCTCCCGCGCAACATATTGGGATCTCGGCATTTCGCGCTGAGCCTCCGCTCGCTCATGATGGAAGAAGAGCTCAGGCACGGACCCATGCTGGTGCCACAGTTCAACTTGACCATCGACCATCGGGCCAAGTTTATTTCTCTGAATTCATCGGTTTTGCATCTTACCCAGACGGAATTTAGAATCCTCTGCAACCTTGCCACGAGCCGCCATGGCCTGGTTGATCGCTTGCAACTCAAATTAACTGTGTTTGGTGACGGCGTCGCAAATAACCGGGCTTTAGATGTACATATTTGCTCGATCCGGAAAAAAATACGACCCTTGGGTCTTGATGTTGCGGCAATTCGCGGGGTAGGCTATCAACTAACTTGCGGTGAGGTATCCGCATGATTTATGGGAGTTTTTAAATGGCAAATGATCGGTTCAAAGAAGTTGCACAGTTTTTGAAAACAGCACGTTTGGCAAAGAGTCTTTCGCAGATGGAAGTCGCTCATAAGTTGGGCTACAATACCTCGCAGTTTGTATCGAATTGGGAGCGTGGGATTGCTTCCCCTCCCGTCGCGATTTTACGCCGCCTCGCTAAGGTCTATGGCATTAACGGTGAAGATTTGTTCGCGCGGATTTTGACTGACACTGAACGCCAAATGCGCAAAGAATTTCGCCAAGGCGTCACCGGCTAAGAGCCGGTTCGAATGGGTCAAGCCTATGGTCGGGCCCACTTCTATTTGTAAATAAGAACACATGATAATGTAATTAAGAAGTGAAGTGCACGACCGCTGTCCAGGGCTCTGGCTTTTTGTTGCCAGCGAATTTGTCAGCGAACTAGAATGATCCTATTGCGGCTACGAGGAGTTTTACCTCTGAAATTGCACTTGGTTCCAGATCTTATCGAACAATCGGACGCGAGCATCGATGGCAAAATTAGCCTAGCGCACTCGTTGCTCGAAAGACTTAGTGAATTCGTCATCGCGCAAAATGACGATTACCTCATGATTGAACCGTGGTTCATCTTTCGTGCCTGGCTGGACTTTCGTTGCAACCTCAACTCTCCTTACTATAGCGTCTTTCGCTCCTGGCAAATGTTCAACTGGATGCCGGATCTCTCCACGGTTAAACTGACTCAGTTTGATTGCGATCATCGTAGCCTCGCAGCGATTTACCTCAAACTGTATCGCTACAGGTTAAGTGCGGAGGAGATTCTTATCCTCACCGATGGCCAAAGGCAGCGTATCGATTTGTACGAGGTACAAGGCTGCACGCGCGGCGTGGCTTTGCGTCTGCACGGTATTGTAAGTGGTGAGGAGCTGTCCGTCTATGACCAAAAATTGAGTCAATTCGCAAACCGTGGTGATTATATATTGGCCCATGCTCTCCCCATCGGCGAGCGCCGCCATATTTTCATGGGTGCCAGTCCCCTGATTCCCGCCTATGCCAAAGGCAATATCGACCTGTTTCGAAAATTGGTGAGGGCGCAATGTCCTGGCAGTCGCGCAGCAAATATGGAATCGGATCTGTTCAGCCTGTTTTATGAGCTCAGTCCTGCCGTTGAATGTAGTGAATAAATAAAATTTGTTGCCTAGTGATTTAGCCATTCATCCCGCTTAGCGAATGGAAGTGCATTCCGATAATAGCTCAAGAGGTGGCCATGGATCGGCATGTCTATATGAAAATTCGCAAGAGCCAGGCCCTTCAGCGCAGGCGCTTTGCCCTAGCATGGTATTATGTCCAAGATGTCGCCGCCCTATTAGGGATCGCGGCTTTCGCAGTTCATTTCCAACATTCGCTATTGCGCGTGGCTTTGATCCCAGCGATCGCGGCATTGATTTTCCGCAACTTTTCGATGATGCACGAAGCGGTACACGGCGCCGCTGCCAAGAACAAACGGCTCAATCAGTGCGTGGGCTGGCTAGCCGGCGGGATTTGCCTGTTGGCCTTTGAACCATGGAAACACAGCCATCTCGAGCACCATCTTTGGAGCGGAAATACGGAGCGTGACCCGGTCACTGCGATCATTACCGTTTTTCCGAAAATGCCGGTCGGTACGCGAAAAACCATAAGTTTCTTCTGGCGCATTTGGTTTCCGATTCTAGCGGTGATTCAGTACGTGGTGTTCTGGGCTTTGGCGGCGCAAATTTTGCGACAGCCCAAGACTCGTTCCGTGAGCATGATGGTGAGTGTTTTATGCCCGCTGACCCTATGGGGGCTGGTGTTTTCCTTGTGCACCCCGACCTTTTCCCTTTCGGTGCTGGTGCCGGCGATTTTAGTCTATTTGGTCGGCGTGGAAGTGGTCAATTTTCCCCACCATTTGCAGTTACCCCAGTATCGCGGCAATACCCGCTTTCCAATCTGGGAACAGCACCGCATTGCCCGTAGCTGCCTTTATCCCAAATGGTTCGCCCGCCACGTGGTGCTCAATTTCAATTATCATATTGAGCATCATATGTTTCCTGATGTGTCTTGGTACCACCTTGAAAGTTTACAGGGGGAGGTGTCAAAGGCGCTGGCGCATTCCTATAATATTGATCCCTCATTCCGCTGGATTTTGGACAATAAACGGCGTTCGATGGGGGAAGTTCTTAAAGCGGCTGATGATCCGGAGGCCGCCGTGGAAGCGGCTTGACTAACGTGTGGCTTTTACGGCACCGTCAGAGTTATGCGTCACTCCCAAGCTCAATCCGGTTTCGAACCACGGCCACTGGTGTACTCAGGTTGGCTCAGTGAGAGCTTAAACGAGCTAAACGAAGCCTTGATCAAAAATCAGGTGCACACAAATGCACCTGCGGGAATTTCTTTTGAGCGCTTTTCGCTTCTGGACGCTTCTAAGCAAGACTTTATTGTTGAAAACATTCGTAAATATACTCGTATTTTAAATGAAGAGGCCGAGCCAGGCGTTCACTTCAAGAGTCGCCGCGATCTCGAGATTGCGCGTGCTGAAAAGAGCATGCGTACCTTTGGTTTGCGCGCTTGCAAAGCCGACGTCTTCAGTGTGATCGCGGAAGACGATGTAGTTGAAATTTACACTGGCGCGGGTGTGCAGATTTATCGCAATGCGCGTTTTTGCCAGCTTTCGAGCTACAATCTTTTGGATCTTTCGGTTCACTCATGGGAAGAATTGTATGTGAAACCGCAAAATATCGGGGCGGCAATTCTTGCTCTTATTCAACAGGCCTTGACCGGTGGGGATGAGACTTTCGCTTACAATTTGGGTGAATTTGTCCAACGCGAAACTTTTGCCTTCGCGAAGTCCCGGCGCATGTTTCACGTACGACCGAAATTTATTGTGCCACTTATGGACGAGACCAGTGGAGAGCGCATTGCATTTTTATCCACCTATGCCGCAAACATAATCGCCGAAGGCTCCGAGAGTTCAAGAATCGATATTCTGTAGTTTGAAGTTAGGCCGCTAGCCTAACCTTATTGCGATTACCGGGTTGCGAAACTTGCAGCATTTTATCCCAGAACACAATTCGATCCCGCCACATCGCATGCGCCAACAATGTATACTTCTCCATGGCAGTGCGCAGACCCTCGGGATACCACGCGATCAGATCCACGTCGACTCCGTGCAGGGAGGTGTTGCGTTGCATGCCCAATGTCGCAACCTGATGCGCCCTCGATGCCACGGTTGATTGAGGGCGCGTGAGTCGGTGGGTTCAGAATTCCAGCTTTTCCATGTCGCCGTCGCCGTACAGATTTCCGTCGGGCGGTTCGTCTGGATCGGGCGGCGTGGCCGGCCAATCGGGGAAAACTCGGCCCTGAAAATCCGCCATTGCGTCGCCGTGGGCTTTCCAAATTAAATGAACAATCTGTTCAAGAATATCTGCCAGGAGAAAGGCTTGCTCGCCGTTGAGTTCAGGCAGTTCAATGCGGTGGTTATTGGCTTTCACGGCGACACCAGTTTGCGTGCTTGCGCTAGGTGATTGGAATCAACGACCGAAACTGCCGCATCGTGAGCCAATTCGAGGCTCTTGAAGGCAAGCGAGTCGATGGCGCGAAGATTGCCGCAGGAGATCTCAAAGAGAGCATCGAGTGCCCTGGCATCAAAGGGAATGGTCGCGGCACCCGCGATCGTGCAGCGATGAGAGATATAACGAAGAGTTTCCTCGCGTGAGAGGAGGCGGAGGTATGCAAAGTGAGCGAGCCGTCGGGCAACGGACTCATGCGCCTCACGCCTTAAAATATCTCTGAGGGGCGTTTGGCCAGCGAGTAGAATACTTAAGACGAGTCGGCTGTCCATTTCAAAGTTAGTGAGTGTGCGCAGGATGCTGAGCACGTCGGGGCGCAGGTCCTGGGCTTCATCAAGAATCAGCACGGGCCTTACGCCATCAACAGCAGTGGCTGAAAGAAAGCGTTCTTGGAGGCGCCTGACGAGCGTCGGGTAATTGCCTGCGGGCTCGGCTCCGCAGGCTACGGCAATTTCACGGCACAAGTCACGTTTGGAGAGTTCAGTCACCTTGACGTAGTGGACACGGTATCTGGCTTCCGGGAGTCCGTGAGCGAGGGCGCGCAGGAGAGCGGTTTTTCCAGTTCCCGCGGGCGCAATGAGCGCGGCTGACATTCGGTTCTCGATGGCTCGTGAAAGCGCGGTGAGGTTCTCATCAAAGAATCCAAGCGCGAAGCGCTGGTCGACGGCAAACTCACGTGTGAAGGGAGTGGTGTGAAATCCAAAACGACTGCGAAAGTCGGTGATCATGTATTAATCCTTTTTGTTTAGGTTTGGGGCGTTGAAATTACCGTCAGTATCGGTGATCGGGCGAAAGTCCCGCTCAAAGGCAAGATCCGCCGCGCTCTTAGGGAGCGGACCAATGACTTCCTCAGCCGCCGTGCGCTCGCCCCGGCGTGTGCGGGCGTTTAAGGCAAGATCTACGGGTTCAAGTTTGACGAGTCGGCCCTCATGCAAAACATGGACGCTGCCGTCGAGAACCTGCCGGTAGGTCACAATCCAAGATCCGGCCAGGCCCCGCGGCGTCTCAAAGCCCACGCCGTCAATTGAAACGACATGGTCATTGCTCACGTGACGGCGGAGTTGGACGAGAAATTTTTCACGAAGTTTTGCCATGCATTCCGGAAAGCGAAGTGGTTTTTCATCAGCTGAGAATTGAGCCCAGGGGGATTTATGTTCCAGACTCTCGTGGGGAGTGTGGTTGTAGGTCTCACGCAGCCAGTGATTAAT
>JANXMF010000006.1 GCA_025354795.1 Pseudobdellovibrionaceae bacterium | reverse complement strand
CAATGCCCATCCGCACTGCGTGGGCGGCGTGAGTCTGGTGCACAACGGAATTATCGAAAATTACGTGGAGCTACGGCAAAGCCTAGTGCAAGACGGCGCGATCTTGGAATCCGACACCGATTCGGAATTGGTGGCGCATTTGATTCACCGGCAACTGGCTCAAACGCCCGATCTGTTGCAGTCGGTGCTGAAGGTTCTGCCCAAACTTTCTGGTGCCTATGCCATCGTGGTTGTGAACGAAGCCCAGCCGGAGACTTTCGTGGCGTTTAAAAACGGCCCGCCGCTGATTGTGGGTGTGGGTAAAGACGCGATGTATGTGGCCAGTGATGTGCAGGCGCTGGTGCCTTACACAACTAAAGTTATTTACCTTGAAGACGGCGAGATCGTGCAAGTTAAGGGCAAGGAATATAAAATCCTTGGGTCAAACGGCCAGGCCATTGAAAAGCCAGTGGTGGAAATCACGTGGACGTCCGAAGTGGCCAGCAAGGGCGGCTTTGCGCATTTTATGCTCAAAGAAATCTACGAACAGCCGCGCGCCGTGGCCGCTGCTATTCAGCCCCATGTGGATTTGGAAAACATGCGCGTGAGCCTGACGGGTATTGGTTTCGATGTAGATAAAACTTTCGCCGGGGTGGAACGCATTTTCATCATCGCCTGCGGAAGTTCCTACTACACCGCTCTCGTCGGTGAATACATGATCGAGCGCCTTGCGCGCATTCCCGTCGAGTGCGATATCGCCAGCGAGTTTCGCTATCGTTATCCGGTGTTACCACCCAACTCGCTGTTGATTTCCATTTCCCAGAGTGGGGAGACCGCGGACACTCTGGCCGCCGTGCGCTTGGCCAAATCCGCCGGTGTTACGGTTCTCAGCATTTGTAATGTGGTGAACTCGTCAATCGACCGCGAGGCCGACGGCCATCTCTATATGAACGCCGGCGCGGAAGTGGGCGTAGCATCGACCAAAGCATTTTCATCCACTTTGGCGTTGCTAAATATTTTATCATTAGCAACCGCCAGGGTTAAAAATAAACTCAGTGCCCGTGACGAGGCGGAACTTTTGCGGCAATTGCTGGCTGCGCCCGCGCACATCGAAACCTGCTTGAACCTTGACAAGTTTTTTAAACAGGCCGCGAGAAGTTTTACCAATTACGCGGGCTTTCTTTATTTGGGTCGCAATGTCCATTATCCGATCGCCTTGGAGGGCGCGCTCAAGTTGAAAGAGCTGGCCTACATGCACGCCGAGGGCTATGCTGCGGGGGAAATGAAACACGGACCATTGGCCTTGATCGACAAAGACATGGCGGTGGTGATGCTGGCGCCGGATGATGAACTGTTCGCCAAGTCACTGAGCAATCTTGAGGAAGCCAAGGCTCGCGGCGGTCAAATCATTTCGATCGGTACCGGCGTGAATGCACGCTTGGTGGAGATCTCCAATCATTATTTGGCCCTTCCCGAAGTGAGCTGGTTCACGGCCCCGCTGTTGGAAGTGGTGCCGGTGCAACTTTTGGCATATCATGTGGCCGCCTCGCTCGGCCACGATGTGGATCAGCCGCGCAACTTAGCTAAATCAGTGACAGTGGAATAGGTTGTTCGGGCGCATTCCACGCGAGCAGTGCGGCTTTGGCGTTTTGCAATTGCATCGCCCGCTTTAATTCCCGCGCCGCATGTTTCTTGGCGGTAAAACCTTCCACTTTAGGCATCAAGCCAAAGTTTATATTGGTGGGCTGAAAATACTCATTGTCTTCGGTGATCGCGTTGAGCAACGAGCCGAGCGCCGAAGCCCGCGGTGGCTTGCAAATGCTGCGGCCGTGCAGCTGATCATCGAGAAAATGCGCCACCAAGAGTCCAATGCAGGTGGACTCGAAGTAACCTTCCACTCCAGTGATTTGCCCGGCAAAAAACAGCAATGGATCTTTTTTGCTCGCGAGCACGTCGCTTAATTTCTTGGGCGTTTGAATATAGAGATTGCGATGAATGCTGCCGAGCTTTAAGAATTCCGCCCGCTCGAGGCCGGGGATCATACGGAAAATGCGAGTTTGCTCGCCATAAGCCATTTTGGTTTGAAAGCCGACCATATTGAAGGCCGTCCCCTGCTTATTGTCCTGGCGCAATTGCACCACGGCGTAGGCACCCTTGCCCGTGCGCGGATCTTGAAGCCCCTTGGGCGACATCGGGCCAAAGCGCAGGGTCTCCACTCCGCTTTCTAGAATCGCTTCGATTGGCATGCAACCGGAGAAATAGGGCGTGTTCTTTTCAAATTCTTTCGCTTCGATTTTGCGTGCGGCAGCAATCTCGCCCATCAGAGCGTAATACTGTTCGCGGTCGAGGGGGCAATTGTAATAGTCGCGATTGCCCTTGCCGAAGCGGTCGGCCTTATAGGCAATGTAGGAATTGACCGTGTCCGCGTCGACAATGGGGGCGATGGCATCAAAGAAATATAAAAACTCACCGTCAAAGTGATCTCTTAGACTTTGCGCAAGCACCGAGTCGGTTAGTGGACCGGTACAAATCACCGCCGGGCGCGGAATCTGCTCTAGGGAAGTGACGACGTCGTGGCGAATCTCAATGCGCGGATGACGGGAGAGGGCTTCGGTGATCGAGCGCGCAAACAGCTCGCGATCTACGCCGAGGGCCATCCCTGCGGGCACCGCCGCGATCTTGGCCATTTGCAAAATCAGTGAGCCAAGTTGCTCCGCCTCCCACTTAAGTTGGCCGGGCGCGGAATAGTCGGTGGTGCTACCAAACGAATTGGAACACACCAGTTCGGCCAGATCCGCGGTCTTATGGGCCGGGGTCATTTGGTTGGGGCGCATTTCGTATAGGACCACGCTATGGCCCAATTGCGCGAGTTGATAAGCGCACTCCGAGCCCGCGAGTCCGCCACCGACCACTGTGATTGGAGATTTCGTCATGAAAAAGGTCCTACAGGCTCTAAAGGGGAATGGCAAAAGACTGTGGCCGTCGGGACGATGCGTCCAGGTGGCCATTGCCGTTTATTTATTTAGTTTCGAGCTAAGCACACACTTGCACCGTGCGCTTGAAAGACGGGCGTTGTTCGACAGTTTCAAACCAGCGCAATCGGCCAAGGTAAAGTTTTCCGTCGTAAAGAACTCATTGCGGCTTAAGTGTTGATCAAGGATCGGCATCACCTCTAGCAGCGATTTACAGGTGTGGCGATGACATAGAATGCGATGCATTTCATAAAATCTCCTCCTCAAGGGACTTACGCCTACCTTGAGTGTCAACCGCGTGGAAAGCAAAATTAAACTTAGCGCGCGATGGCTATCATGATAAGCAGCGGGCATGAGACGGCGAAGTGCAAAACCAAAACCTAAAAAAGAGTTGGCTTCAGCCTCGCGCGTTCTACAAGGCTTGTTGGCCAATGGAAATTCGCCGTTGTCCGATCAATTTCTGCGCTGGAAAATATGGCGTTTCTGGCCAAAGATTGTCGGCGCCGCACTCAGCGCGACTTGTGAGCCCGTCGGCTTTGAACGCGGGCGGCTGTACATTTGGGTCAGGAGTTCGGCACGGATGCAGGAGATTCGCTTTTTTGAGGACGTTTTGAAGGAGAAGGTGAACGCGCATGTCGGCCGCCAATGGGCGCGTTCGATACGCTTTACTCTGGACCGCCGCGGGATCCCAAAGGAGGCGGAAGTTTCGCCAGAATTCAAACATTTCTTAGCCGGGGAAGAGCCGGAGGTTTGAGCCGGTGTTTGCGGTTACCGGTTAGTGCGCAATAGAACCAATGGCCTATTTATTTCCTTCGTTAGTCTGAATCGAATCGCGAATCAGCGGCTTCAAAAATTTGTTGCGCGGCGCCTCGCCCAACATGCCCATTAGCCGCGAGTGTAAACTAGGATCGTTGATCAGTGCACCCAAGGTGCCTTGTCCTTTGTCGAGCTTCTTCATCACGCTGGCTAGCGGAGTCAGAGTTTCGCCGCGTACAAGTTTAAAAGTCTCACGGCCCTCGCTTAAGAATTTGCCGAGCAAATCTGTATCCTCAACCAGGTTCGCCATCAATTTAGAGCTGCGACTATCTTTGTTTATATTTTGAAAAAGGATGCGCACCTCCTTGATCACCTCGACAACCTCGCCAAGCTCAGCGCCTTTCGAGGCCAGTATATCGAGAAAATCTGGAACCTTATCCATCGGTAAAATCGTGCCTTCTTGCAGCGGTGTCGCTGTCAAAGGGCCCGGCTCGATGTAGACATACTTATCCCCGAGTGCGCCTTGGGTTTTAACCGTGACCATTGAGCCTTGCGTGATCTTGCTTTGTACGTTACGTTCGATGCCGATCACCACCTCGACTTCATTCGTGCCTTCAGCAAAAGTAATCTTATCCACATTGCCGATGGGAACGCCGCTGAGTGAAACCACACTTCCGCGCGCGAGACCCTGTACTTGCGGCATGCGAATCTTTAAAGCGTAGGTGTGCGAAAACAGCAGTTTGTCGCCGCCCAGTAAGATGACCGAGACGCACAGGAGTACGATTCCGATCAAGGTGAAGAGTCCGACTTTAAGTTCATGTGCAAGATTGGTTTCCATATCAACCTCCGTCTAGGCCATCAATAAATTGTTGGATGTC
This sequence comes from Pseudobdellovibrionaceae bacterium, assembly GCA_025354795.1. GTDB lineage: Bacteria > Bdellovibrionota > Bdellovibrionia > Bdellovibrionales > UBA1609 > JALHOQ01. Next base: position 5,095 of record JANXMF010000006.1, on the reverse strand, counting down.
GCCCGAACTATGGGTGTGTAGTTTATCAACGTTGGCTTCGGCTTTGACGCGCCCGTCGCCGAGTAGACAGAAACGGTCGCACACGGCCACTGCCGTGGGCATATCGTGGGTGACGAACAGAGAGGTCACTCCCTTTTTTTTCAATCGCAGTACGGTCTCGCGGATCTTCAGAGTGTTGAACGGGTCCAGCCCAGCGGTGGGCTCATCGTAAAGGATAACCTTTGGATCGATCATCATCGAGCGCGCCAGGCCGACCCGCTTCTGCATGCCGCCGGATAGTTCGGAGGGGAGCTTGTTCACCGCCTCCGCCAATCCGAACTCCTCGAGTTGGGCGTGGATGCGCTCTTTGATTTGGCTTTCGTTAAATTTAGTGTGTTCGCGCAATGGATAGGCCAAGTTGGAAAACACCGACATCGAGTCAAACAGCGCGCCGTTTTGAAAAACATATGCGACTTTGCGGCGGATTTTCACCAGGTCCCGTTCCGATAGTTTGGAAATTTCCTCGCCCTCGATCCAGATTTCGCCGCTGTCGGGCTTCTCCAATCCGATCAAGCTGCGCAAGACCACGGATTTTCCGACGCCTGAGCCGCCCACCAGCCCGACACACTCGCCCTCTTCGACGTGAAAGGTGACGTCGCGGTGGACTTCGCGACCCTCAAAAGATTTTTTAAAGTTTTTGACGGCAATTACAGGCATTGTTCGAGAATCCAGAAAAACTTGGTTAAAAAATAATCACCGACTAAAATGCAAATCGAAGAAGTGACCACCGATTTGGTGGTGGCGTTGCCGACGCCTTGGGTACCGCCCTTGACGTTCAAGCCGAAGTAACAGGCAGTGATGGCGATAATCATGGCAAACACTGGGGTCTTGCCCAGGCCCGAAGCCAAATCCGGCAGCCACAAAGTATTCAACACTTTTTGTATATAAAACACCGGGTCCAGGCCGAGATCGTTGGCGCCCACCGCGAGGCCGCCAATGATGCCAATAAAATTGGCGGCACAGGCAAGCAGGGGAATGGCGATCACGCACGCGAGCACGCGTGGGATCACGATTTTTTTAATCGGTGAAGTGCCGAGCGCGCGAATGGCATCAATCTGCTGAGTCACGGTCATCGACCCGATTTCCGAGGTGATTCCGGCTCCAACCCGCGCGGCGAGCATCAAGCAGGTGAACACAGGGCCCATTTCACGCACGATCGAAATCGAAACAATCTTGGGTATATAAAGTTTGCCGCCGAATTTCTCCAGACCCAAACCGAACTGCAGCGCCATGACCATCCCGGTGCTACCGGCGGTGACAAACACTAGGGGTATCGAGCGAATTCCGATTTGATAAATCTGTTCCATGACCAGGCTCGGGTAAAGTGGCGGTCTGAATAATTCAGAGGCGACTTGTCTGGTGAGAAGAGTGGTGCCGCCGAAGAGCCGCAAAAATTCTACGCGCGAGGCCTTCATGGTGCGCGAAAACCTTGAATAAAGGTGTCGAAGTGCGCATGGTCCAGGGCGAAGCTGCGTTCCACGCCCACATAACTAAGCAGATAAATGCAGCGATTGCGTTTGAATGCCAGCAAATCGATTTGTGTCGGCACGCCGTCAACTTTGCCGGTGGCGGCCACGCGTCGCCCTTCGCGCCCCAAGATCGTCGGATTTTGCGTGGATTCAAGGTGTAAACCGGAGAGCCCAGCGAGCGCGCCCTCGACAATGTTATCGAGGGAGGGGTCGGTTTCATCCTGACAGTCGGAGAGATAGGAAATCAGATTGCCGTTTTTATTGTTTTTCCAAGCGGCATCCACATCCTCGCGCGCTTGCGCACTGAATGGCTGGCCGGGGGGCGAGACGCTTACGCCCTTGGCGCGCTTGGCGGTGTGATCACCTAAGTTGACGCTGACGCAACTTAAAGTGCCTAGAAGGAAACAACAAATCAGTGCTGCGATCCGTACGGTCAGTTTCATCAGAGTTGGCCCTTTTCCGCTTTATGGTCGTGTCAGCAAACTGTCGCCGCCTGCGGGAATCTGACGAGTTTCAACGCGACCTAAGGAGTAGCTCAGGCGATAAATAATCGTAAATTCGCGCGAAGTCCAGCTGGCATCAAAACTGCTTCTCTACAAAGTGGACCACTTTCACCGGCCGGGGGCAAGTTTTGACAGGACGTCGAGACTCGAAAAATCTACAGCGTGCTGCCTTGGCTTTGGCCGGGCTGACTCTTGGTTTTAGTCAGGCTTTGGTGTTCGCACAAACTCTCAAGAGCTCGGTGCAGGCGGATATTTCTCATCAGGGCGACACGGCACATCTTGAGTTCAAAGGCCTAAAAAACTGGCGCTACGACGTGCAACGGGTGGGGGGAAACAAGATCACCCTCTCCATTCCCGCGCTGGACGAAGCCAGCTTAGCGCGTCTGCAGGGGTTCAGTGATCCCTTGGTTGAAGAGATCACGGTCAATAAAAATGGTCCTGACAGCTCCTATATTCTGACTTTCGAGCTGGGCCAAAAAGACATCGAATCGTTTGACTACCTCACCGACGAGCCTTCGCGCTTGATCGTCGACTTCTACCGCAAGGCCGAACCTGATGCAAAAAAACAACAGGCCGAGGCCAGCGCCCTGGCCCCCGCGAAACCGACTAAAAAAGTGAAAGTGTCAAAAGACAACGAAGAGCTTTCGCCTGAAGGTTATGAACGAGTGCCGGCGCCCGAGCGCAGACCTGCGGGTGACGAATTTTTGGGCATTGAAAAAAAGTCCGAACCCGGCGCGGTGGCTAGCGCACCCATCTCCCAACATTTTGGCATGTTTGACGGCGGCGATGACAATTATGACCGCTTTCGCATCAAGGACTACGAGATCCGCGAGGAAGCGGTGATTTCCTCCCGCCACAATATTTATCTGCCGTTTCCGATGCTCAAGATGCAAGTGAGCCAGCTCGACAAGCTGATGGAGCAGCAGCCAGAGTACATCATCAATTCCAAAGACACGCGCGAAAATAAAGAGGCACGCTTACTGCTCACGCTGTTTGAACGCAAACGTTACGGGGTATTTCTTAAAACCTACGACTATTATTTAAATCGCTATCCGGACTCGCAGTACCTCGAGATTCTCAAAAGCCTGGCAGCGCATGTGCATCTGGCGCGCTGGAAGGAAAATGGTAAACAAGCTGAGTTTGAGGACGCGCGTTCTTTGTACTTTGAATTGGTGCAAAAATTTCCCGAGAGTCCGTTGCGCGAACACAACTACTTGATTTTGGGTTACGCGCAGATGGAGCATAAGAATGCGCTCAACACCTTGCAGACTTTTGAAGGTTTTTTGAAAACCTACCCTTCGTCGCCCGAAATTCCCCTGGTGCGCAAGGCTCTAGCCGAAGCTTACTTGATCTTACGCAAGTACGATGAAACCTTGGCCGAGTACAACGCCATCATGCGCGATTTTCCAAAAACGGCGCATGCGCAAGAGGCGCGCTACCGCAGCGGCGATGTGTACTTCGCCAAAGGTGATTACACTCAGGCGATTCGGGCTTACGAAGCCGCGCTCAAGGAGCTCCCGGGGCAGGAAAAGGTTTATCCCAACGCCTACTTCAATATGGCCGAGGCGCGCTTTTGGCAAAAGGACTTCAAAAAGTCGCTCGGCAATTACGTCCAATTCGTAAATCTCTTCCCCACCCATTCCTACGGCGGCTATGCGCTGACCCGGATTGGCGAGTTGCTCGGCGTGATGGGTGCCGACCAACAGCGGGTGATGGGCGCGTTTTTGGAAAGTTATTTTCGTTTTCCCAATCACGCCGGCGCCAAAGTGGCGCGCATCCGCATGCTCAGTCAGCAAATGAAGGGCATGAAGGCGCAAGAGATCAAAAAAGCACTCGAAGAAATAACCGACATCACGTTGAAGCTGGATCTGCCAGGTATCAATGAATTCACGGTTTTGATGGTGGCCGAAGGGCTCTCCCATCGGGGGGAATATAAAACCGCTATCAGCGACTTGATATCCTACTATCAAAAGAGTCCGAGCTCGGCGAATCTAGACAGTTTTAAAAGCCGGATTTTGCGCAACATCGCCAATGAACTCAAGGATCAAGTGGACAAAGGCGATTTTCTAGGCGCGCTGCAATTTTACAGTCAGTACTCCGGCACCTGGTTGAAGAACTCAGGGCGGATCGATGTACCTTACTTTGTAGCCGGTGCCTATGAGCGTGCTGGCGCGTTTTCCGAAGCCAAAAGCATTTATGAGGGCGCGCTCGAAAAGCGCTTGCAGATTGTCGGCACCGATGTGGAAAAGGAAAAAAAGGTCCAGGAGCATTTGCCGTCGGTGGCGAGTTTGCATCTGCGCTTGGCCTCGACTCTGGCTCAAGACCGCGACTATATGGCCGCTTATCAGCAGCTTAAAGCCATCGGCACCACTGGTGAATTGAGTCCCGCTGAAATTGTCGAGCGGGTGCAACTCAATGCTCTGATCAGCGAACAGCGCAACGATTTCACGCACGCGCGTGAGGCGCTGACTGAGCTAGCGCAAAAATGGAAGGGTGATCCCGCACTCGTAGCGCCGGTGCACTTGAAGCTGGCGCAGACCTTTATCAAGCTCGGCGATTTTAAAAAAGCCGAAGATCACGCCGAGAAAGTGCTTCAATCGGAGGGCAGCGAAACCCCCGTCCCCGATAAGACTATTGCGCAAGCCCTCTCGGCTAAGGCCGAAGCGTTGATGGGCGAGAAAAAAGCGCTCGGTGCGGTAGAAACCTATCAAAAGCTTCTTGATCGCTATGAAAGCAAAATGCCACTGGCCAACGTGCGCTACAAAGTGGGGCAGATTCTCTATGACCGAGGCGACCTCAATGGCGCGAACGAAGTGTGGAAACGCTTGGCGGGAACTCCGAACGATCTGTTGTGGAAACTCGGCAAAGAGAAACTCGACCAGTCCAAATGGCAAGACGATTTCACCAAGTATATTCAGCGAATTCCCGCAATGGCCCACGCGAAGGAGAACAAACCGTGAGTTCACGCAGTGTCAGTCTGATTCATAGCGCCGATCCACGCATGAAGAAAATTATCGCGGTTGCCGAAAGTGTCGCGGTTAGCCGGGCTTCGATTTTAATTTCAGGCGAAAGCGGCACGGGCAA
>JANXMF010000241.1 GCA_025354795.1 Pseudobdellovibrionaceae bacterium | reverse complement strand
GTCTCTTCCGGCAAGTTGGCGTACCAAATTAGCATGTACTGGGAATAAGCGATGTAGGCCCAAAATACAGTGAATGCAAAAAGAAATTTGCCCAAATCATGCATATGGTTCTCGTCCACATACCCATTGAGCAAGCCTTTGCGCATGCAGTACTGAATCAACAGGATCATCGCCGCGATGGTGGACTGAAACAGGCCGCCGAAGAGGTAAACTCCATAGATGGTGCTAAACCAGTGGGGTTGCAGGCTCATCAATAGATCCACACCAAAGAGTGAAAAGGAAATTGCGAAGGTCAATAAGAACGCGATCGACCACGGCACGGTCTTATGGGTGAGTTGTACTTCACCGGATTTATCCTGCGCGGTCGAGAGTCCTACGATTTTTTTTGCGAACAGCAACCACATCGAGAAGAAAATCAAAATACGAATCACAAAAAAGGTGGGATTTAGATAAGCGGATTTGTGAGTCAACATCGCATCCTCAGCGACTTTGGCCTTATCAAACCACTCATACAAATGATGAGCGCCGAACAACAACACCAGCGCCCCTACCGCAGCCACTGGGAGGTAAGCCGTAAAGGCTTCGCAAAAACGCCGAACCGTGACACTCCATCCGGCCTTGGTTAAGTGCTGAATACAGGTAAAAAACATGCCGCCAATGGCGAGAATGAAGAAGTAAAAATATGCAGCTAGATAATCAAACCACGCCCGCTGCTGGTCTTTGATTAGCATGACTGCGAAAGTAGCAAAGCCTACAAACATCAGCACTATGCAAAGGGTTTTCAGTCGTGGCGAAACCGGAAGTGGTCCGGGAGTCGAGGATTGAGTTGTCACATGCGCCATATCCATTTTTTCCTAACTCTTATTGGGATTTCTGTTGGAGTGTGCGGACATAATTTACCACTGCCCACCGCTGCCCAGAATCGGTAATTTGACTCGCATAACTGCCCATCACGCCTTTGCCCGCCGTGATCGCGTGGTAAATGCGACCATCGCTGTAAGCCTTCGCTTCCGGAGATAAAAGATTGCGCGGTTTCACTGCCATTTTTTCCGCCACGCGTCCGTCGCCGCCGCCCGCGCCGCCATGACAAACTGAGCAGTAAATTTCATAGGTTTTGTGGCCTAACGTCAAAGTCTCTGGCGACATATTGCCGCTCAAAGGATTGCTTTGCTTTTCGGCGCCGACCGGATCATTTTGATATGCGTAGGGCGGATGGCCGCGTGAAATCGTGCCCTCGGGGGGCATGCGCATTTGCACTTTATCGCCCTCGCTCGGAACCCAGTCCTGCGACTTGATGGAAACTTGATCCATCATATTGGTGACCAGTTCAATATTGGTTTGATTCGGACCAGAGTTACAACCTGTGAAACTCGCCATCACCACCGCTGCCGCAAATATCCTCTTCATTTAAAACTCCGCCCCTTTCACTTCGATGGCGCCTAAGTCGCGCATCAGCTTCTCGATCTGCGCTGAATTGAAGCCCGTGTCGTCTTCAGGCACAAATAAACCAAAACGATGACTGCTGAGCGTAGCATCGATCACTGGAGGGTCGACTTGCGGCAGGCCGCACAGAAAGAGCAAAGCGCCCACTGAACCGAGTGCGCCAAACAAAATCGTCAACTCAAACATGATCGGCACAAAAGCCGGAAGCGACCACATGGGTTTACCGCCGATAATTAGCGGCCAATCCACCGCCGAAGCCCACCACGTGAACCAGGTGCCAAAGGCGAAACCAAACAGCCCAAAGATCAGCGTGATCCATGGAATAAACGACATTGGAATTCCCATGGCTTCGTCAATCCCGTGCAGTGGAAAGGGCGAGATCGCTTCAAACTTAGTATAACCACTCTCACGCACTTTGCGTGCGGCCGCGACCAGCTTGTGTTCGTCGAGCCAAATCCCGGCCACACCGCGCTTAGATTTCGGGCGAACCTTTTGTAGGAGCACCTCAATGATGTCCATGAGTACCTCCCTCACGACCGACGTTAAGAACCGTTTTGACTTCCGCGATCGAAATCGCCGGCATCAAGCGGATGTAAACTAAGAACAGAGTGAAAAATAAACCGAAGCTGCCAAAGATCGCGCCAAAATCGTAAAGCGTCGGAATCCACATCCCCCAATTGGAAGGCAGGAAGTCGCGGTGGAGCGAAGTCACGGTAATTTCAAAACGCTCAAACCACATTCCGATATTGACGAAGATGGAAATCACAAACATCCACGGAATATTGCGGCGGAAATAACGGAACCAGAAGAGCTGGGGGATAATCACATTGCAAGTGATCATGATCCAGTACGCCCAAGCGTAGGGACCAAAAGCGCGATTGATAAACGTGAACTGTTCATATTCAACGCCGGAATACCACGCTACGAAAAACTCGGAGCCGTAGGCGTAACCCACCATCAAACCGGTGGTCATGATGATCTTGTTCATGGCCTCCATATGATCTAGTGTGATGTAGTTTTTAAACACCGGCACCAATTCACGAATGATCGCCATCAAAGTGACGACCATCGCAAAGCCTGAAAAAATCGCGCCCGCTACAAAGTACGGCGGAAAAATCGTGGCATGCCAACCTGGAAGTGCGGCCACCGCGAAGTCAAAGGATACGATCGAGTGCACCGACAAAACTAGCGGCGTCGAAAGTCCGCACAAAAGCATGTAAACCATTTCATAATGATTCCAGTTGCGGGCGGTGCCGCGCCAACCAAGTGAGGCAATTCCATAAAGGCGTTTGCGCCACTTGTTCTGCGCGCGATCGCGAATGGTGGCGAGATCGGGCACCATGCCGATATACCAAAACACCGCGGAGACCGTGGCGTAGGTGCTGACCGCGAACACGTCCCATACTAGCGGCGAGCGGAAATTCACCCACAACGGACCCCGTTGATTCGGATAGGGTAAGAGCCAATATGCCAACCACGGGCGACCCGTGTGCAGAATGGGAAACGTGCCGGCCGTCATCACCGCGAAAACCGTCATTGCCTCGGCGCTACGGGCAATCGACGTGCGCCATTTTTGTCTAAACAAAAATAGAATCGCGGAAATTAAAGTGCCGGCGTGGCCAATACCGATCCAAAATACGAAGGTGATGATGTCTGTTCCCCAACCGACCGGATGGTTCACCCCCATCATTCCCATTCCGTACCAAACGATCATCCCTTGCGCGAACAAGAATATCAGCAGCAAGAATTGAGCGCCGCCCACACCTAGATAGTAAGCGGGGCTCGGAAAAGTCTCGACCAAACTGCAAATATCTTTAGTGATCGTCTCGTAAGTCTTTTGCCCAAGGACTAAGGGATTGCGGCTGATCATGAGTGGGCTCCGTCTTCGCTAGCGTGGCTCTCGTGATGATGCTTGGGCGGATCCTTCAATTGGGCCGCGTTGCGCACTTTCACTTGATAATGGAGTGCCGGACGGGTGTTGAGCTCTTCGAGCAGCGGATAGGCATGAAGGGCATTAAATTCTTTAGCCACGGCGCTATCGGGATCATTGAGATTGCCAAAAATAATCGCGTTGGTCGGGCACGATTGCTGACACGCGGTTTGAATTTCACCGTCCTTGAGCGCGCGATCTTGCAACTTCGCCTGCGCCTTGGAAAACTTAATGCGATGGTTACAAAACGTGCACTTTT
>JANXMF010000209.1 GCA_025354795.1 Pseudobdellovibrionaceae bacterium | reverse complement strand
CAATGCGCTCCAGAATATTGGGAGTGGCTAGCAATTTCTGGGTATCCAGAAATTTATTGAGCACCGAGCCCAGGTCCTTCATCGGCTCCAGGATCATAAAGCGATTTTGAAAATCGAGCTGCGAGGTGAGCTTGATACCGTATTGCGGGGCGAGTTCCCAAATTGTCTCGGGACGGAGGGAGAGCTCTAGGTGGCGGTGCAGGTCGACTCGGGGTAGGGGCTTGATTACACTCATAGCTCAGTCTAGGGGCTTCGACATTCCGCGCTCAAGGGGATTCTGTTGACGCAAAGTCTAAACGGGGGATAGAAAAGTTTCCGTGCAATCAAATATACGCCCCCTCCCGATGACGCTGAAGCTAGCGGACACGCCTTCGCGCGCGCCCCATTTCTCGATCCCAGTCGAGTTGAGCTCGAACGAAACCATTGCGGTGGTCGATCCGCGCGCCACGCGGGCCTTGATCACGCTGATGAATATGCACGCGGTTTTGGGCGGCGCCGCTTGCCATTGGGGCGGTCCCAGCGCGTTTGCCGAATTAATGTCCGCTTTGCATGGGATATTTTTTGCCGAGGCAAAGCGGGCGGGCCGGCCGTGGCATGACTTGTTTTCGTTCGTAAACGATGGCGGGCATTGTGAAAACGGACTCTATGCCCTAAAGGCGAACTATGGTTTTGCCGGCGTCGATTTCTCTGAGCTCAAAAAATTTCGTTCCATTCACAGCCGCCTGACCGGGCACGGCGAGTCGCATCTTTTTCCTGAAGGCGTGCTGCTAAGTAATGGTCCCTTGGGTTCGGCGTTTCCGCAAGCCCAGGGCTTGGCATTTGCCGACGCGCTTTCCGGACATAAGCGCGTAACGGTGTGTGCGATCACCGACGGCGGCTGCATGGAAGGCGAGGCGCGCGAATCGCTGGCCGCGGTGCCGGGACTGGCCGCGGCTGGTAAACTAGCGCCGTTTATTTTGTTGATTTCTGACAACAACACCAAACTCACGGGCCGTATCGACAAGGAATCATTTTCGATGGCACCGACCTTCGCGGCTTTGCCCGATTTGGGTTGGGATGTGGTGGATCTGCACGAAGGCCACAATCTGCAAACCTGTACCAAGACGATCGCCGCCGCCATTCAGCGCGCGCGCGAAAATCCCCGTTGTCCGATCGCCATTCACGCTCGCACCATCAAGGGCTACGGCGTTAAGAAGACCGCGGACTCAGCCAGTGGCGGCCACGGCTTTCCGCTCAAGTCGGCCGCTGAAGTCAAAGGTTTCCTAAGTGAAATATATAGTGGCGATGTGGTACCCAAAGAGTTTTTGGACTGGGCGAGCGAACTGGAAGCGCAAGTGGTACCTAAAGCGCCGATGACCGCGGTGCTGGAGCAAAAAGTTCAGGTTGGTGTGAGCAAAGCCTTGATTCAAAAACACCAAGAGGGTTTACCGATTATTTCCATTTCCGCGGATTTGCCGGGTTCCACCGGCCTGGCGGATTTTCAAAAGAAATTTCCGGGTAGCACCCAAGATATTGGGGTGGCCGAAAGCAATATGGTCAGCATGGCGGCGGGCGCATCAAAGCTCGGTTATATTCCCGTGGTGGATACCTTCGCGCAATTCGGCGTGACCAAAGGGGCATTGCCTTTGACCATGGCGGCGCTGTCGCAGGCTCCCGTAATCGCGATTTTTTCTCACGTTGGCTTTCAAGATGCGGCGGATGGGGCTTCCCATCAGGCACTCGCATATTTTTCCATGGTGAGTGCGATTCCGCATACCCGGGTGTATGCGCTCTCCTGCAGTGATGAGGCGGAGGCGTTGGTGGGCGCGGCCGTGGATGAATTCGCGGCGGCCGTCAAGAATGGCAAGACCCCAGAAAATTATGTGTTCTTTTTGGGCCGCGAAAATTTTCCGACCGGTTATGGGGCGTCAGTCTATAAGCTAAATCGGGCGCAGGTTCTGCGATCTCCGGGTAAACCTGCGGTGGTGATTGCCGCTGTCGGAGCGATGGTGGGTCAGGCTTTGACCGCGGCGGCACAGCTCGCCAGCAAAGGTGTTGAATGCGCGGTGATTAATCCCTCGGTGATCAATCATCCCGATGTGGAAGTCTTGCGTCCGCTGTTGGCCGCGACTCAGGGCCGCATAGTGACCGTGGAAGATCACCAACTCATCGGCGGCATGGGCGCGATGTTAACTCACGCTTTGGCATTGGACGGAATACAGCTGAGAGTGCGCTCGCTTGGTGTAAAGGGTGAGTTTGGTCAGTCGGCCTATAACGCGATTGATCTTTACAAGAAACACGGTCTCGACTCCGAAGCCATCGCGAGTGCGGTGCGCTCGCTAATTTAAATTAAATCAGACATAGAGGATGAGGTTCGGCGCGAATTTTCGCAGGTTTAAACAGCTCTCTCAATGATGCAGGCTCAGTGCCGGAATTTAGCGAAATCCTATTCGTCGAGCCGCTTCACCGAAGCGGTCACGTCGATGTCTTCGCGACCATTTAAGGCTTTTTTAAAAGCACGCGCACTTTCGCCGAGCATGCGGCCCAGTTGCGGAAGCTTGGTCGGACCGAACACCAAAAGCAAGATCACACTTAACAGCAGAAAATGTGTCAGCGAAAGCATTATTCATTCCCCGCTACCGCGGACTGCGTATTCCCATCACCCTCACCGCGGCGCGGACCTCGTGGCCCACGGCGGGGGCGACGACGACGCGTGCGCGCGCCCGGAGGTGCTGGCGGGCTGTGTTGATGGAGGTTGAACATGGCGGCTTTCCAATAAAACAAATCTTCGCAGCTCAAAAGGTAGTCGGTCTCAGCAAAGCGCAGCGCCATCGGAAAAGCTTCGTTACTCAACAGCGCCTGTTGGCGCCGCTCGCCTTTGCGTTGGAACTCACGGCGCTTGGTCAGCAAAGGTTCGACGTGCAAGGCCTTGGCCGTCAGCGCCTGTTCATATTTGAACATTCCAAGCTCTTCGCGCATCCAGAACTGAACTTTTTCGGAACTCAAAACCTCCTGCGCGCGCGGACCCGAACTCGGCTCCGGCTGCAGAAACGCGCGGGTAAAGGCCAGCACCAGAAAGCCGAAGAGGTCGCCGGGTGCAATCGCTTCTTCACCACCGTAGGGGATCTGGCGCAAGTAAGAATAAAATTCCTCGGCGGCGGGCTCAGCGGCCAAGGCCTCATCCAAGGTGGGACTCACATACTTGAGAATACCAAGATCGTGCGCCTCACGAAATGCCAGCTCTGGATTTTTCAAACGCAGCCATTTCAAAATCTCTTCACGCCGCCGTGGCAAAACTGTGTTCGGTAGAGACGACGCGGTCTCCACCATCGCCGCGCGTAAATCACAGTCCAAAGAAAATCCGATCATATGCTTCAAGCGCAGTGCGCGCAAAATGCGAATCGGATCTTCCAACAACCGTTGTTTAGGCTCGCCGATCATGCGAATCCAGCGGTTTTCCAAATCGGGGAGACCTTCGGCAAAATCGATCAGCTGATCGGCGATAGGATCGTAAAACAGCGCGTTGATGGTAAAGTCCCGGCGTTTAGCGTCTTCTTCGGCCGTGCCGAAGACGTTGTCACCGGCAGGCAGGTCCTCGCGCTGCTCTTCCGCGCCGACTTCGCGGCGGAAAGTGGCGACCTCGAACTGCATCTCGTCGCGGCGAACCAGAACCAAGCGAAAGCGTTTACCAATCACATACGCCCTATGGATAATGCGTTTGACTTCGTCGGGTCGGGCATCTGTGGCAATATCAAAATCTTTAGGATGAATTCCAAGCAGCAGATCACGCACGCAGCCGCCGACCAAGTAAGTCATGAATTCGCGTTTTTGCAGCGCGCGCACAATGCCAATGGCGTGCGGGTCAACCCAGTCTTGATGTAAGTGCGGCTTCGGGGTAACGTTCATCGTCTCTCTTTAAGGTGTGTCATGAATTTCTTAAACAACTTTCATTATCAATTATCAGGGAATCCTCAGGGACACAAACTGGTGTTTTTGCATGGCCTGATGGGTTCCGCCGCCAACTGGTTGCGCATAACCCCTGCTTTTCAGCAGGAATTCCATATTCTCACTTACGATCAGCGCGGTCATGGCCGAAGTTTCCATCCCCCTTCCGGATACCGGCCCAAAGACTATGCGGAGGATTTAGACCACATATTGACCGATTTGGACTGGAGCTCCTGCGCTCTGGCCGGCCATTCCATGGGCGGACGCAATGCGCTCGAGTTTGCGCTGCACTTTTCGCAAAGAGTCAAAGTGCTGGTTCTCGAGGACATTGGTCCGGAAGCCAATGTTGCGGCGGTCGAGCGGATCGAAAAGCTCTTGAGTTTGGTGCCAAGTCCCTTTTCTTCGCGCACCGAGGCAAAGAATTTTTTTGAGCACCGGTACATCGCGGAGATTTCCGCATTTTATCCGCAGCCCAAGGTTTTGAGCGCCTTCTTCCTCGCCAATATGGAGCAAAAGCCCGATGGCAGCCAAGACTGGCGTTTCAACAAAGGCGCAATTCTTGAAAGCATGCGAATGGGTCGCCGCGAAGATCGCTGGGATGCGCTCCGCAATCTGAGAATGCCGGTGATGTTTGTGCGAGGCGCGGATTCTCCGGATCTGTCGCCCGAAGTATTTGAACGCATGAGGAAGACGCTTCCAGGCGCGCGCGGGGTCACGATTGCCAACGCTGGTCACTGGGTGCACTTTGACCAACCCGCAGCATTTATTGTCGCTTTGAAAGAATTTTTTCGCGACACTTTGGGGACCAACCTTTGACTTGCGATTGCGACTCCGTATACTACGTTTAATTGACAACCTCGACTACATGAGTCATCGTTCTGGCTTCAAGCCAGATCGTATTTTCAGCAAAGTCGTTTTAGGAAGAGAGACGTGAAGTTTTCTGAAATTCAACTGCATCCCATATTGCAAGCTAATCTGGATAGAATCCAATTTCTCGAGTGTACGCCGATTCAAGAGCAGGCCATTCCTTTACTGCGAAAAGGTAAGGATTTATCTGGGCTAGCTCAGACGGGCACTGGTAAAACCGGTGCCTTTTTAATTCCGCTCATTGACCGGCTGCTTAAGACGTTGCAACCCGACCCCGCGCTGGCGGAGTCGGAAACCGTGGTCTTTCCCGAGTGGAAAAAGAAACAGTACATTTTGGTGCTGGTTCCCACCCGCGAACTGTGTGAACAAGTGCAAGAGAACGCCTGCAGCTTTTTAGAAAACACTGGTATGTCTAGTGTTTCTGTTTATGGCGGAACCATCTACGACAAACAAATCAGCGCCCTCAAGCAAGGTGTTGAGTTCGTGATCGCCACCCCGGGGCGCTTTATTGATCTTTATAGAGAGCATGTCGCTGATCTCGGTTTAGTCCGTGCCATTATATTTGACGAAGCCGACCGCATGTTCGACATGGGCTTTCGTGACGACATGAAGTTTATTCTCAAGCGTGTGCCGCGCGAGCGCCAGTTTCTGGTGTTTAGCGCCACGCTTAATTTTGAAGTGCTCAATGTGGCTTATGAAAATGGCGCCGATCCGGTGGAAATCAACATCAGCCGCAATCAGGCCAAGGCCGACAATGTTAAGGATTACATGTTGCATTTGGGGCAAGCCGACAAGCCGCGCTATTTGCTCTCGCTGCTCAAAAAACACAATCCACGCCAGGCGATTATTTTTAGCAATTTCAAACACAATGTGGAGCGTGTGGCGCGCTTTTTGACCGAAAATCAAATTCCGGCCATGGGGATTTCTAGTTTACTCACCCAGGCGCAACGCAATCGAGTCATGGCGCAGTTTAAGGCCGAAAACGAATCGAATATTTTGGTGGCGACGGATGTCGCGGCTCGCGGCCTTGATATTTTGGGCGTCGATCTTGTGGTCAATTTCGATTTACCTGAGGACGCCGAGAACTATGTACATAGAGTTGGCCGCACGGGCCGTGCCGGTCAAAGTGGCCAGGCGTTTAGCATGGTGGGCGATCGCGACGTCGATTCGCTGCAACGGATCGAAGAATTTTTAGGCAATAAATTGGAAGTGATTTGGATGGATGACGCCGAATTGGTTACAGAATTTAGACCTTTTCCACGGGATGAAAGCCGAGGAGGTCCCGCCCATAAGCGCCGTGGTGATCGGCGTGAAGAGCGGCCCTCGCGTGGTGATCGCCCGAGCGGCCGTCCCCCCCGCCGCGGATCACCCACAGCCCGCAATCAAGACCAACAGCGCGAACCAGGTCCCCCGCGTGAACAAGGTCCACGCCGTGAAAGCCACCGCGATCGCAACACCGGCCGCCATCAAAATGCGCGCGGAGCTCAAGGCGGGAACGATCCAGTGCGTGATCCGCGGGCACCAAATACGCCCAAAAATCCGATTCAGATTCGCAACAAACCGCGTGCCGATGGACGTAAAGCACAGAGCCGGCCTAGTGGCCACCGCCCACGAATTATCCCGCGGGGAACGCCAGCCACTCCGGTCAATAAGGGGATTGGACAAAAGGTGACAGGCTTTCTTAAGAAGCTTTTCGGAAAAGAATCGTAAAGAGGCGTGCCATCATGAGCGAAATCGAAGTTTCACTCGAGAAAATTCAAGAGGACATGCAACACGCGCTCACTCATGGGGGCGCCACGAGTCATCCGCACATGATGAATCTTGCGGCGATGCTCAGCGCCTTTTTAGCGGTGGCGGCGGCAATCTGCGCGCTGTTCGCAGGGCACTTCGCCAACGATGCCATGATCGAACAGATTCAAAGCTCGGATCGTTGGTCCTACTACCAGGCCAAGGGCATTAAACTAGCGATAACGGAACTGCGCAATCAAACGGACGCCTCACCCGAGCTGGGTGAGAAAATCGCGAAGTACAAAGCCGAGCAGGAAGAAATAAAAGCCGAGGCCGATGCCAAAGAAAACGAATCGCGCCAGCATCTGGCGCGCCATGAAAAGCTCGCGGCTTCGGTGACATTTTTTCAAGTGGCGATTGCACTCACTGCCATTGCGGTGCTTACGCGCAAGCGCAGGTTTTTACTTTTTGCAGGCGGGCTGGGTATTCTGGGTCTGGTATGGACGCTTTTTTCGGTGATAATTTAGAATAAATAATCGTTGCAGTTGGTCTTGGAGTCCGCCCGAAATTCTGCAGCGGGTTCCAGCCTACTGCCGCAACTCTGGTGAAACCTCTCGGTCCCACGCGAAGGTCTTCATAATCTCATTACAGTCGAGCACGGTCTTGGCAAATGATTCGCGCCCGTCACGGCAAGTAAGAATGACAGCGGTCTTACCTTTCACCAGCACCACTTGGCGCAGTTGTTTTTGCGTCGCGCGGCTGACGATGTCCAGAAGAAAAGCTGGGTTATCGTTGATCTTGATCGGCTTGGCTGTCAGCACTTCAAAACCAAATCGCGTATAGTCCTTCATCCAGTGCCGCACGTAGACCCTTAGCGACTCGGCCCTGCGCAAATCGTCGACGCGCACGGTGAGCGCGGGTTGTTGGCCATTGAGCGGAATCGGTGAACGATAGACAGTCACTAGAGAGGGAATTTGTTTCGGCGGCGCCGTCTGCATCCACGAGGTCTGAGCGCTGTTTAGACTAAAGCCCTTTTTGGAATAGTAGGCACCGTTCTTGTGCATGAGGCTGCTGGGGCCGGGAAAAGGCGCGGCCCAGGCAGATAGAGAGAAAAAGGCGAGCAAAAACCTCATTTCTTGAGGATAGAACCTAAGGTCGCGCGGAACAAGGTCCAGTGGGCGGAGTAAATCCTATTCGCGCAATTCTAGACCTACCTTCGCGTTTTAAGGTGAACGCGAGCCAGCGCATATCGGAAGAGACTGTGGGATCGCGGCGTTCGCTGTCATCGGGGGGGAGCAGGCGCTGCGCGCACATCGCTTTTAACTCCAAAACCCAGAGCGCGTAGCGCGCGGGCTCGGGTTCAGGCTCGGCCCACAGCAACCACTTGGAGTCTGGTGAAAAATTTAAATCGCTTTTTGCCACGACTTTTTCGCCATTGATCTCTTTGATGAGATCGCCCACGCGTTGCACCCGCAAACGGCCGACGCCAAAACTCGCATCCCATTCAACCCACGCGTGGGTGCGACCATCAGGGCTAGTCACGTACTGTGTGGGGTTTACGCCTAAACCCTTAACGGGGTGGACGGTTTTGCTGGCGCGGTTAAGTTCCAAAATTTCGGTTTTTTGATCGCGCACACGGGTGAAGGTGACTGAGCCATCGTCACGGCTAAAGCGGGCTTCGCCATCAAAACCGCGGCGTTCGGTGAGGCGTGTGATCAAAAACCCATTCAATGCATGCACATAAATTTCGGTGGGCTCTTGATAGGGAAACGGAAGTTTCGAAATGCCCGTCACCGGATAAAGTAGCGGCGGGTTTTCTTTGAGCTCATCGGTAGAGCTGGCATAGATAATCATGTTTTCTTTGGCGTTATAGTGCGGCCCCATGGTCGTGCCGTTTTGGAAGGTGATACGGCGTTCGTTGCCGCTATTTAAATCTTTTTCGTAGACTTGGTCTTGGGCGTGGCCCGGGCGGTGTTTGCTGACATAGAGAATTTTATCACCTTTGCGGGCGTAGACCGGTTGCGAGCTTTCGCCTTCTTCAACGATGATTTGTTCAACGCGTTCCTTGTTTTCGGGGATCGGACTCGGCTTTGCAGGTGTATGACTGCAATTAATACTGAAAAAACTAACGAGTAGCCACAGCGCGATCGACGGCCTTTTGCACCAGGCTTGCGGGAATGTATTGGCGAATTTCTTGTAGACGAACCCATTTGTCATGCTCTTCTATCTTAAGAACCGGCGCCTTCAGCGTCACGAAAATATCGTGATGAGTGATACTATGTCGGTAGTCAAAAGTTGCGGGCTTCACCTTTAAGCGCCGCGCTTTTCCCGGAACCAGCCATTGGCCGCGCAAAAACGGGACTTTGAGATTTTTGCGCAGAAGGATTTTTTGGCGTTGGATCAGAATCTGCGGTTCCCATAGCCAGATTTCGCGTTGGCGCCGGGGCTTCGGTCTAGGCCGCAAGGCGATTTTTTCCTCGTGCCAACTGACACATTGAGCCCGCAACGGGCAGAGGCCGCACACCGGGGCTTTGGGAAGGCAAATGGTGCGGCCGAGTTCCATTAGCGCCTGATTCATAGTGTAACTGGAAACTTCATGGACCCAAGCATCCGCGCGTTCCTGGATGCGCGCGCGGGTTTTTCCCTGCCACCATTGCCAATCTTGGCCCTCGACTCGCGCGAGCACGCGAATGACGTTGCCATCCACCACTCCTACCGGGGCATCAAACGCGAGACTTGCGACCGAGCGCGCGGTGTAGGGTCCAAATCCCGGATATTCGAGCAGTTCGGCGTGGCACTGGGGAAATCCACCGCCCGCGGCCAATGCGATCGCGGCTTTGTGTAAGTTGCGGGCGCGACTATAGTAACCAAGTCCCGCCCAGCTTTCGACCACCTGCGCGAGCGGAGCCGCGGCCAGACTGTTGAGTGTAGGAAAGCGCTCTACGAAGCGTAGAAAAAAGGGAATGACCGCGGTGGTGGTGGTCTGTTGCAGCATGGTCTCTGAAATCCAGATTCGATAAGGATCGCGATTTTCGCGCCAGGGAAGCGCCCGGTGATTTTGCGCATACCAGGTTAGAAGCGCGTTTTGCATAGGCGACGTGGGCATCGCAGAAAGCAATAACATGACTTGTTTACGGTCGCAATCGCGGTTTAAAATCCCCTCATGAAATGGTCGCTTATATCCTTGCTCATTGTGCAAACGAGTGTTGCCGAAAAACTGAGTTGCACAGCCAAAGAATTGAGCCGCCTGGATTGCCGCATCACTGCGGGCAATTACAATATCCGTTTGCTGCCCAAAACTATCGCTTGGAACGACGGCACTTGGCATAGCATCAACGAAATGCCGTTAAAGGGTGAAGGCTTAGCCTGGGAAAAAGTGCAGTTTCAAATTTTCTCGAATTGGCCGGTGTTGCAACTTTGGATCTGGGACAAGAGCGCGACGGAAACTCAAGTCGAATCTTTGCACTGGTTCGTGCTCGCGCCTAACGAGCGTAAAATCAAAGCACTTGGGGAGGGCGTGGTCCGCCGTCGACGTTTGGAGCCCGCCGATCCGGAACCGCCAGTACCACCGACCCCGCCCAAAAATCCTCGCCCGGTAAAAGTAAAAGCGCCTAAATATATATATGATGCTCCCGACGCCCATGCTTTGAAGCCATTAAAAAATGGCCAGCTCGAATGGCAGTGGCGCGGTGAAACCAAAGTGCTCGAAAACCCCAGCAAGGTCAGGTGATTTATGGAATTCAAACCGCTCAGTGGCCGTGAATTTCCGCGTTACTCCGCGCTCAAAACTTTTTTCAGACTACCGGTGGCAACGCTTGACGACGATTTTGATGTGGCGATTGTCGGCGTGCCCTTCGATGGCGGGGTATCTTACCGGCCAGGCGCGCGCTTTGCGCCCACCAAAGTGCGTGAGATCAGTTCGCTCGGACGCGGTTTCAACTGGGCACGCGGTGAAGATATTTTTAAAAAATTGCGCATTGCCGATGCTGGAGATTGCTCTACGGTACCGATCGATCTCAACCAAACCTATCAAAAAATTGAAAAGCACTTCAGCCAAGTACTTGCGGCTGGAAAAAGATTTTTAGCGGTGGGCGGAGATCACTCGATCACTCTGCCGTTGCTACGGGCTGTGCGCAAGCACGCGGGCCAGCCTGTTACATTGGTTCACTTTGATGCACATCTCGACACCTATCCGGCGGCATGGGGTCAAGAATATCATCACGGCGCCTTTGCCCGCCACGCGGTTGAAGAGGGTCTGATTAACCCTAAAAAAAGTGTGCAGATCGGTTTGCGTGGGCCGTTGGCAGGTGGCGAAGATTTAGATTTTGTTAAAAAACATGGATTGCGCTCCATCACCGTCGACGATGTACGCACCAGTGCGGGACTCGAGACTTTTTTGCGCACCTTGCCACCCTGCGAGGGCCCGACGTACATTACCTACGATATCGATTGTTTAGATCCCGCGTATGCACCGGGCACCGGTACGCCTGTGGTCGGAGGATTAACTACCTATGAAGTGCAAAGAATTTTTCGTGCGCTAAAAATCGAGCAGCTAGTGGGTGCTGATGTTGTGGAGTTGAGTCCCCCTTACGATCATTCCGATATCACCGCGCTGGCGGTGCTTGACGCGATGTTTGAAATGCTCTGTCTTTTTTGATGACGCAAAGTTCGGCAAAAAACCTCTGAATCCCCGGCAATCGTGGCCGGTGTTATTTCATCCAAGTATTTCTGCTAGCTTGGCTCGCGCCGTTGGCAACGCCTCGCGGGAGGGCACAGCCCCTTGGGCAAAATCCGGCCTTCCACCGCCCTTGCCGCCTAAAGTTTGTGCCACTTCACCTAGAATTTTCCCGGCGTTCAGTTTTGCCGCTATGGATTTGCTAACGCTGACAATCAGTGGATGGGAATTCTCACCCTGACCCAAAATCACCACCACCGCTTCTTTCAAGCGATCTTGCAAGCGATCCGAGAGATCACTTAACACTTTGCGATCATCCACCGAAATATCCGCGAAGACATAACGGCCCTTAACACCATGACGCGAAAAACTCTGCGCCGATTCGACTAGGGCATCGATGTCCACGGTGCCACCCTTAAGCAATTGAATTTGGCGCTGCATATTCTTGCTCGCGGCTTGGGATTCCTCGATCCATGCGCTAAGGGGCGGACTCTGGCCTTCAAGATATTTTTGCCAGTTGAGATTGAGGCCCACAAGTGCGCGCGCTCTTAAGGCTTCGCGCGCCAGTGTGACTAAATATTCGCTAGCACGGTCGCCGGTAATGGCCTCGATCCGGCGCACGCCCGCGCTGACTCCGCTTTCGCTGACGATTTTAAAAAAACGAATCTGGCTGGTATTGGTGACGTGAATTCCGCCGCATAACTCCATTGAGAAATCGCCCATTTGAACCACACGTACTTCGTCGCCATATTTTTCGCCGAACAACGCCATGGCGCCTTTTTTTAACGCGACTTCATGTGACATGGATTCAGGACGCACAGCCACACCCTTGGTGATTTCCGCCAGCACCAGGTTTTCGATCTGTTCGATTTGTGCAGGCGAGAGCGGTTGATTGTGAGTGAAGTCAAATCGCAGGCGTTCGGCGTCGACGAGCGAGCCTGCCTGCTGCACATGGGTTCCCAAAACTTGGCGAAGAGCGGCATGCATCAAGTGCGTGGCCGAGTGATTGCTGGTGACATTGCGGCGCTCGTGACTTTGTACCGTCAACTGCACTAGCTCACCGGCACGTAACACGCCGTCCGTCACCTTGACGTGATGTAAAAAAATTCCGTTGCGTTTGGTGCAGTCTAAAACCTCCGCCTCGCCGCTGGAAGAGCGAATCACGCCGTGATCGCCCACCTGTCCACCGCCTTCGGCGTAAAAACAAGTTTTGTCGACCACCACGATTCCGCTTTGATCGGCTTTAAGTTCGCTCGCGGTGGCTTGGCCGGTGCTCAAGGCGAGCAGTTTCACCCCCGGCTCTTGCGTGGTTTCGTAACCGGTGAATTCAGTTTCACCGGATTTCTGTTTGACCGCTTCGCAGAACTGAACCACATGGGCTTCGTCGCTGGTGAGACCTTTGCCCTTCCACGAGCTGCGCGCCTGTTCCTTGGCGGCTTCGAGGCGATGGGCAAAACCTGCGCTATCAGTCTTGAAGCCTTTTTCACTGGCCATGATCTGGGTCAAATCGAGCGGAAAGCCAAAAGTGTCATAGAGTTTAAACAGCACCTCTCCCGCCAGAGTCCCGCCCTGCGGGAGTTTGTCCATGGCTTGTTGTAAAACATGAGTGCCTTGTTCGAGGGTCGCGAGGAAACGTTTTTCCTCATCGCGTACGGTGGTTTCAATCAAAGACTTCTGCTGCTCAAGTTCGCGGTAAAAGCCGCTCATCTTTTGGATCACTTGCGCGACCACTGGCGGGAGCAGCGACTGCTGCTCGCTAAGTTGATGGCCAAAGCGGATGCCGCGTCTAAGAATTCGGCGCAAAACATAACCGCGACCTTCGTTCGATGGCAGCACGCCATCGGCGATCAAAAAGCTTGCGGCGCGGGCGTGATCAGCGAGCACTCTCAATGCGACATTGACTTTTTCCTCATCGCCGCTGGCTTTCTTTTTATAGGTATGGCCTGAGAGCCGGCTGGCGACCTGAATTAAATCTTGAAATAAATCAGTGTCATAGTTGCTGAGCTGGCCTTGCAAAATATTGGTGGTGCGCTCGAGCCCCATGCCGGTGTCAACCGAGGGCTTGGGCAAAGGTGTGCGGCCGCCTTTGCCATCCTCGTAATATTGCATGAATACCAGATTCCAAAATTCCATGTAGCGATCGCCGTTGCCGCCCATCACATTGTCTTTGGGATTGCCGCCGATTTCGGGCCCGAGATCGTAAAAGATTTCTGAACAGGGCCCGCAAGGGCCGCTATCCCCCATGCGCCAGAAGTTGTCGTCGCCAAAACGGTAGATGCGGTCGCGCGCAACGCCTTCTTGATTGTGCCAAATGTCCGCGGCCTCGTCGTCATCCAGATACACCGAGACATAAAGACGCTTTTTATCGATCGCGAATTCTTTGGTGATCAGCTCCCAAGCAAAATGGATGGCGTCCTTTTTAAAATAGTTGCCAAAGGAAAAATTGCCCATCATTTCAAAAAAGGTGTGATGGCGCGCGGTCAGGCCGACGTTCTCGAGATCGTTGTGTTTTCCGCCCGCGCGTACACATTTTTGCGCACTCACCGCGCGTTGATAGGGCCGCTTTTCCAGGCCCAGGAAAAGATTTTTGAACTGGTTCATGCCGGCGTTGGTGAACAGCAGGGTCGGATCGTTCTCAGGTATCAAGCGCGAACTTGCGACCGGTTGATGACCGTTCTTAGCGAAGTAGTCGATAAACGTTTGGCGAATCTCAGAACTCTTGAGCATTGAGCACCATTCCAATCATGCGAGTTGAAAAGCCGCGGTAAATTAAAAAGCGTTGGGCCTTATCGCGTTCTTCCTGAGACAATGCGAGAAAGTCGCCGAATTTGCGTTCCAGTAGAGCGCGAATATTTTCCAACTCAGTAGTATCGTCTGTGGGCGGCAGCGGCAGCCGGCGTTGGCCGAGTTGTCCTTCGATATAACGGCGACTCTTGCCCTGCCGTTGCCACGCGCGGACCGCTCGTTCGGCGATTTGCTCTTCGGGCGGCAGCCAATTGTTTTGTTCCGCTTCGCTCAGCAGGCGGTGGACCAATTCCGCAGCAAAGCGTTTGCACAATTTAGTTTGCAGTTCGAAGCGGGAGTGATCGCGCATCGCCAGATAACGGGTCATAAGGTTGAGCGCGCGCGTATAATCTGCTTTATTTATCTCCGGTTCCATGCTTTTTACGCTTTCCCGATTTCGTGTTGTCCACGGCCATGAGTTCAATCTCAGCCTCATGCGGAGGCACGATCTTCGTGCTTCCTGTGCTTGGATTAACATGATTTCGGCCGCCATCCGACCATTTTTTCCCATCCAGGGATGAAATCCCGGCGTAACGGATGCGAAAATCCTCAGGCCGAGCACTGTTGAGCAGCGCCTCTTCAAAAGTAATCAGCTCCTTATTGAGTAAAAACATCAAGCTTTGATCGAAGGACTGCATACTCCACGCGGCCTGACCTTCTTCAATGGCCTCGCGAATGCCCGAGGTCTTGGCGGGAACTTCGATCATGTCGCGCACCCGCGGATTGTTCACCAGAATTTCCACGGCCGGAACCAGTCCGGTACCGTCCTTGCGCCGGGCAAGGCGCTGGGAGACGACGGCTTTTAGGGTCGCGCCGAGCTGAAGCCGAACTTGCATCTGCTGGGTGGAATCGAAGGTCGCGAGAATGCGATTGATGGTTTCAGTGGCGTCCAAGGTGTGCAGGGTCGAGAGAATCAAGTGTCCGGTCTCAGCAGCGAGCAGCGCGGTTTCTATGGTTTCACGGTCACGCATCTCGCCGATGAGAATGACGTTGGGATCTTGCCGAAGTCCCGCGCGCAGACCACTCGCGAAGGAGATCGTATCGATACCGATCTCGCGTTGAGTGATTAACGATTTGCGATCGCGAATCAGATATTCGATCGGATCCTCAATCGTAAGGATATGTTTGCTCTCGCGACGGTTGATCTCATCGATCATGGCGGCCAGTGTCGAGGATTTTCCTGAACCCGCGACGCCCGTGATAAGCACCAGGCCGCGTTCGAAGGTGGTAACCTTTTGTAAAACGTCGGGTAAATTGAGATCTTCCAGCGAGGGCACGTTGTGAGGAATGTTGCGTACCACTACGCGCGCGGTGCCACGTTGCTTAAAGACGCTGAGACGAAAGCGCCCCAGGCCGCTGACGCCGTAGCCCAAATCGATCTCGCCGCGCTCGGCATAGTGGGCGCGCTGCACGTCGTCCATGAGGCCGAACGCCATAAATTCAATCTCTTCGCCAGTCAGCGCGGGCGAGCCCATGTCCATTACGCGCAGGGTGCCGAAGCGGCGAATCACCGGGAGCGCGCCCGCCTTAAGATGCACATCCGTGGCGCCGGCTTCGAGGGCTTTACGCAGAATTTGCTCGAGTGTCATGCTCTTAGCTTAGAAGGTTCGGGTGCAAAGGTCTTCGCTGAAATGGTCGAACTCGACTCTCGTAGAGCTATATGGTAGCTGATCGAGGATGAAAGAATTCGCGCTGAAAATTTTGGCCTCATGGTTTGGTTGTGGACGTGCGCCCAAAGCACCTGGGACCTTTGGCACGCTGGGCGCGATCCCGGTGGTCGTGGGTTTTTCCTTACTTGGCCCAATGTTTTATTTGTTGGCCACTCTGATCTTCACCATATTTGCCATTTTCGTGGCGCATTTTTACGAAATTCTGACGGGCCGGCACGATGACAAGGAAGTTGTTATTGATGAGGTCGCGGGTTTTCTCGTGACGATGGCGTGGACTCCTCTCACATGGACTTATTTACTATTGGGATTTTTGCTATTTCGGTTCTTTGACATCCTTAAACCCTATCCGATTTCCTATGTCGATAGGAAAGTCGGCGGCGGAATTGGCTGTGTGGGCGACGATCTACTTGCTGGAATTTTAAGCAACATAATTTTGCAGCTCGTGTTGCAAAACGGCTGGTTGTCATGACTGAGCGTCTAGCTGAGATTTGTCGCTTGCGTGGCTGGACGGTAGGTTTGGCGGAGAGCTGCACTGGCGGCCTGCTCTCAAGCCTGATTTGCGCCGAGCCAGGAGCGTCGGATTTTTACGTCGGGAGCGTGGTTAGTTATGCGCGCTCTGTCAAAGAGAGTTTGCTCAATGTTCCCAAGCCTTTGCTCACGACCTGTGGCGAGGTGAGTTTACCCGTGGCTCTAGCCATGGCTAAAGGTGCATGTGCGACCCTACGCAGCGATTGGTCCGTGAGCATCACCGGCGTCGCCGGTCCGAGTGGCGGCAGCGGCGAGAAGCCGGTGGGCTTTGTGTGCTTTGCGGTCGTTGGCCCTTGCTTTGAAGAGGCTGCCAGTCAACAGTTTGCGGCTAGCGGCGGCCGCCAAGACATCCAGCGCCAAGCCGCGCTTTTTGCTTTCGATTTTCTGCTAAATGCGATGAGATGAGCTCGCAATATCAGAGAGGCGTCAGTTTTGGGCTGATATTGCTGGGTAACAAATAAGGAGAACACAGTTATGGCTATCGGAAATATCGGAATGGATTCGTCTTCGAATCGCACCACGGGAGACAAAAGTGGTGACAAGGGCAAAGCGCTCGAACTAGCCATCGCCTCGATTGAAAAACAATTCGGCAAAGGCTCCATCATGAAACTCGGCGGTGACCGCTCGCTATATGAAAATGTTCCAGTGTTTAGCACCGGCGCTCTGAGTTTGGACATCGGTCTCGGCATTGGCGGTTTGCCCAAGGGCCGTATCGTTGAAATTTATGGCCCCGAAAGTTCAGGTAAAACTACCTTGGCATTGAGCACCGTCGCGCAGGCGCAAAAAGTCGGCGGCAGCGTAGCTTACGTCGATGCGGAACATGCACTAGACGTGTCTTACGCGCGCAAACTCGGCGTCAAAGTGGAAGACATGCTGATCTCTCAACCCGACACTGGCGAACAAGCGTTGGAAATCGTCGAGACCTTGGTGCGTTCAGGCGCGGTCGATGTATTGGTGGTCGATTCGGTCGCGGCCTTAACTCCGCGCGCGGAAATCGAAGGTGAAATGGGCGACAGCCACATGGGTCTGCAAGCGCGTTTGATGTCGCAAGCTTTGCGCAAATTGACCGCGGCCATCAGCCGCAGCCAAACGCTGGTGATTTTCATCAATCAGATTCGGATGAAAATCGGCGTGATGTTCGGCAACCCCGAAACCACCACCGGTGGCAACGCTCTGAAATTCTACGCTTCGATCCGTTTGGATGTGCGCCGCATTGGTGCGATTCAAGCCGGCGAAGAGGTCGTGGGCAATCGTACCGCAGTCAAAGTGGTGAAGAACAAGATGGCGCCGCCCTTTGCCAAAGTGGAATTCGATCTTCTCTACGGCGAAGGGATTTCAGCCGAGGGCGATGTTCTTGATCTCGCGGTCAAAAAGGAATTCGTGGAAAAATCCGGAGCTTGGTACTCACATAAAGGTGAGCGCATGGGCCAAGGCCGCGATCAAGCGAAGACTTTTTTGAAAGAGAACCCGGCGATCATGGCTAAATTGCGTGAGCAGATTTTGGAAGCTTACAATATAGGCCCAAAAAGTACGGCGAAAAAAGAAGAAGCCGTGAGCGCGTTGGTTGGTAAAGCTGCGGAAGTCGCGGTTGCGGCTGGCAAGCCGAGCTTTCCGGAGAAGGTTGAAAAGCACAGTGATCATAAAAAGGTACCCGCTCGGAAGTAGCGGGCTCGGCCAAGGCCGCGGATTACTCCCCCAAAATAAATCGCAATCGCCAAGCGCATGGCTTGCGATTTCACGGGAGCAAAGAGCTGGACAAAGTAGAGGCAAACCAGCAAAAAGAAACCGAGACTCACCATTGGAATTTGCAAGGTGTGCGGACTGTCACCTGAGTTCGCGGCCGCCTGTAACTTGAAAAATAAGAACTGGCCAGACGGCGCGGTTGCGACGTCTAATTTCTTGATAAAAAAATCCAGTCCGGTGATGAGCGCGACGGGCAGAAAAATTAGAGCCAGGTTCCTCGGGCGAAGGCGCATACATAGAGAATCGAGAGAAACGAATAGCGTTGTCAATAGAAACGGCGAAAGGGCGGAGCAGCCGATGGATGGGCTTACCGCTGTCGACTCGGCGTATCGCTACAACCGTTCGCTAGCGCCTAAATCAAGGAGTGCAACGCGCGAACCGCCTGCTCGCGCTGAGCCGGTTCGACAAACAAACTCACCGAATGCGGCGACAAAATATACTTATCAGCCACAATCCCGTGCTGCGTGAGAATCTGCAGCGCGCGGTGCGGGAGATCCGACGCAACCCCACCATAGCAGGTCAATGTCACCGAACTCAAAGTCGCGCGCTGCTGACGCAATCCCGTGCGCAAAAGGGCATCCAATGATTCCTCGTCGCTGGTGAGTGCGACACGACATTTTCCATCCGCGAACGCCGAGGCCAAAAGCTGCGGCCACGCCAGCTGATGCTGTTGCAAGTGGCGCGAGAGTTTTTCGAAACCTTCGTTGAGACTCGAGGCTTCGATCTCCACATGCTCGACTCTGGCTAAAGAATTTACCGCCAGTATTTTTCCGCTTTCCATAGTTAAAACCTCTCGCGCGACCACGGTGCCCGCATCACCGGCCCATTTTTTAATCACCAATTCCACATTCTGACTTTGCGCCATTTCCACACTGCGAAAGTGTAAGACCTTAGCGCCCCAAAAACACATCTCCGACAGACTTAAAAAATCCAATCGTGGCAAGTGCCGGGCGCCGCTCACCAAGTCCGGATCGGCGGAACAAACGCCCGCGACCTCTTTAATAATCTCGCAGCGCGAAGCCTTTAACACCGAAGCCATTGCCACGGCCGTGGTGTCGGAGCCGCCGCGCCCCAAGGTCGTTACTTCCTTGCTGACGGAATTCACTCCTTGAAATCCCGCGAGCACCACCACGCGGCCGCGCTCGAGCTCTTCGCGCACACGCACCGGGCGCACG
>JANXMF010000208.1 GCA_025354795.1 Pseudobdellovibrionaceae bacterium | reverse complement strand
ATAGCCTGAAAAGGGAGCGCGAGGGCGGAGGACTGCGCTCGCGCCTTGGAATATTCACCATCGACAACTTGCAGGCTATGCTCAGAAACAAGTCCTACACAGGGACCAAAGTTTTCACAAATAAGGGCAAGATCGAGGAAGTTGAAGCCGTATGGCCCGCGATCATTGACCGCGACACCTTTGAGCGAGTGAATCAGATGCTCGATAAAAATAAACGCGCCAATAAGAATACGATGGAACGGCGATTTCCATTTCTTTTGGCGGGCCTCGTTTCATGCAAGGCCTGTGGCGACCGTCTGGTGGGAAAATCAGCTCATGGAAGGCGAGAAAAAATCCCCTACTACGAACATGCATGGGCAACGAGGAAGGGGTCTTGCGTTCCGGGTCTAAAACACAAATGCCAACCCTATCGAGTTCTTGCAAAGCGTATTGAGCCAATGGTGTGGGAAAAGATAATTGAGTGTTTGACGACTGAGACCTTCGCCAAGGAATTGCTTGACGCCGCAAACAAGGCGCACAAGTTTAATCCTCAGGCCAAAGAGATTGAGGGCCATCGGCATAAGGTTTCATCGATTGAGAGTCAGTTGAGTTTGATGGCGGAGCGCCTCATGTCTCTCCCGGCCAGCGTATCTCCGGCGCCGATTTATACACAGATGGAAAAGCTCGAAAAAATGAAGAGTGAGGCCGAGAAATCGCTTGATGAAATCAAGTCCCAAAAAGTCATGGTTGATCATCCAGCGGAGCTAAAGGATTTTCAACTATTTTTGGCAACACTGAGGGGATGGTTGAAAAAGTCCGATAGCCCGACTGTTCGGGCGTTAATCGCAAGGACTTTGGTTAAGAAAATTATAGTGAGTTCGGAGAGTATTGATGTGCATTTTTTCATCGGTGAAACTTATGTTCAAATTTTTCTAGGAGAGGTGAAAATTAGGAAGAAAAGAAGTGTGGGAATGACTGAAACGGCTGCCGAATCTGGCGCAGAAGACAAAAAAATGGATGACGTTTCCGCCATCCCAAAAAAAATCCCGACTTGTGGGGTCGGGTGTTCGAATACTTTGACAAGTGGTCGGCGCGACTGGATTTGAACCAGCGACCTCTTGCACCCCAAGCAAGTGCCCTACCAAGCTGAGCCACGCGCCGACAAGCTCAAAAAGTACTGAAAGCGTGCCGCGAGTTCAAGTCAATTTCAGTGATTTTACGATCTGATGGGCGCCCAAATTCCAGTCTAAGCTGGGTTCGAGCAACTTAGGCGGGCTAAGCGTTTTATCGCGGCCCTCGCGAAAGGCGATAAAGTCGCCTTTCGCAGTCGAGACGCGCAAATGAATGTTGCTCACCTTCTCTTCGCCGAGGCTCGACCGGTAGCGCAACGGACGGCCGCCGGGTTGGTAATCGTGGCCCGCGAAGACCTGGTAATTGTCCGGCAGGGCGTAGAGTTTGCCCCATAAAGAGTCATAAAGCGCAGAAGCACTGCCTCCGGGGAAGTCGCAACGTCCCGTGCCGGCGTCGGGCATCATCAGCGCGTCTCCAGTAAAAAGCCATTCGCCGATCATATAAGTCATACAAGCTGGCGTATGCCCCGGAGTCGCGAGCGCCTGGACGCGAATCTTGCCAGCGGTGAATTCTTCGCCATCGCCAAACAAGCGGTCGCCGCCTAGCCCCGCGAATTGCACCGACTTAGGCCACGCAAAAACTTTGTGGAAAGTGACAAACACCTCACGCAAGGCGCCGCCAAAGCCCCACTGCCCCACTCCCAACATTTGCCGCAGTTCGCGCCCGCCCGAAAGATGATCGGCGTGAACGTGAGTTTCAAGAATCCAATGCACGTACAAATGCTTCCGTCTAACAAACTCAATCAGTTTAGTCAAACTCTTACGCGTGGTCATCTGGGTGGTGGCATCATAGTCCAGTACCGGATCGATGACGAGCGCATCGCGACTGACGCCGTCCCATACCACATAGCTGAGCGTCGAAGAGGCTAAATCGAAAAATGTGTGGTGATGAAGACCGGTCATTTGACTAATAAACGAAAACTATTTATATCGTCTATCAAATCCAAAATACAGTCCTTGGCCTCGTCAATGTGTTCCGACAACGTTTTGATTTGCTTCACGCGCACATTGTCCTTGCGCAACTTCTTCAAAGCGGCGCGCGCGCCCTCGATGGAAAAGCGGTCGCGATAGAGCAATTTCCGAATTAAGAGCAGGTTCTCCACATCACGGCGTTCGTACATACGCTGGTTGTGCTTGCTCTTTTTGAGTTTCAAAATATCGAATTCGGTTTCCCAGTAGCGCAGCACATAGGCTTTGACGCCGAGCAAGTCGGCGACTTCCCCAATCTTGAAAGCTAGCTTGTCGGGAATGCTCGTGAGTTCCATTTGCAAGTCGGAGTCGACTTCGATGGGAACACCGGCGGCGGGCAGACTTGAGGGAGCGTAGCGTCTTTCGGCTTCAGAATTGAGTACGACGACTTCTTCGATCAAGTTTTAGTCCTCGTCTTCCGTGACCAAACTGGGGTCTTCACCGTTGAGCAAGGCTTTTAAAACTTGGCTCGGGCGAAAAGTTAAAACCCGGCGCGCGCTGATCTTGATCTGATCACCAGTCTGTGGGTTGCGACCAATGCGCTCTTTTTTACCGCGGACAATAAAATTGCCAAAGCCTGAAATCTTCACTTTGTCGCCTTTCTGCAAGACGACTTTTAACTGATCGAAGACCATTTCCACTAGCTCGGAAGCTTCCTTTTTCGAAAAGCCAATCTTTTGGTAAACCTTTTCGATGATGTCGGCTTTGGTCATCGTGGAACGGCTTGTATTTTGCCCTGGCATCGCAATTCCCCTTCTCAAACACTAAGAAAAGGCTAACAAGTTATTGAAAACTTTCAAGATTTTTATTAATGCACCCTTGACTCATCGCACCTTAATTGCCAGCTTTTTCTCCACATTGCTCACGATTTGGCTGTGCAGAGCGGTGAGCCGTTCCTCATTCAAAGTGCCTTCGATATCCTGGAAAATCATACGATAAGCAATCGACACATGACCTTCCGGCAGCCCGGGACCGGCAAAAAGATCGAACACCTCAAGCGATTGCAATAGGGCGCCGCTGGTTTTGCGAATTTCGCTTTCCACTTCAGCTGACGCCATTGTTCTCGGCATTACGAAAGCCAAGTCGCGCTCGACGGCAGGAAATTTGCTCACGGATTTAAACTTCACCGTGCGCGGCTGGCCGCGACCCAAAGATTTCACGTCCAGCTCAGCCACTGCGACCGGAACGCGCACCTTTTGATCCGCGCACCACTTTGGATGCAAGGTCGCGAAAAATCCAATGTTTCGGCCCTCGGCAAAAACCGTGCTGGTTTGCGACGGGTGAAGTAAGGCCGGAGCATTCGTCAACCACGGATTGAACTGGACCTGCTGCACCCCGAGTTGCTTTAAAATAAACTGAATCTGACCCTTCAGCGCAAAAAAGATTTGCTGATCGCCATTTTGTTTGTGCCAAAGATCCTGTCCAACCCCCCAAACCACAAAACCCAATCGCGGATCCTGCAAATAGCCTTCGGGGCCTTTGCGAAAAACATGGCCGAGTTCAAACAGGCGACCATGCCCATTGCCGTGACGATAATTGTGTAAGAGATTTTTCACCAGACCGGGAAGCAATGACACTCGCATCACATCGAAATCCGCACTCAAAGGATTTTGAATGGCGATGGCTTGCGGATCCATCTCAAGCCCGCAGCTGCGAAAGTTCTCCACTGGCCCCAGTAACGACGCCTGTTCGCGCGAATTGGTAAAACCAAAATTTACACATTGGGCCAGACCCGCATCGCGCGCGAGCTCACTCAAACGAGACTCAAACATAAACGCTTTATCCACTGGCAGCGGCGCATAAGAAAGCACCGGCAAAGTCTCAGGAATATGATCGTAGCCATTCAGGCGGCCGTACTCTTCGACCAGGTCGACATTTTGTTCTAGATCCACGCGAAACCCCGGCGGAGTGACCCGTAAACCAGCCGCCGATTCTTCCACTTGGCAGTCCAAACGCTGTAGCCAATCGATCAACTGAGCCTCACTTACCGGATATCCGAGACGTTGCGCCACATACTCAGCGGTGACCGCGATCGCGCGCGGCAGTGCCGGATTGGGAAAATAATCCCAATGATCGCTAGCCACGGTACCACCCGCCACTTGCTGAATGCGGGCACAGGCTTGATCTAGCGCGCGCATCACTCCCGAAACATCTGTGCCGCGCGAGAAGCGATAGGCCGAGTCCGTCTGCAGTCCGTGGCGGCGGGCGGTTTTGCGCACGCTATCCATGGCAAATTGCGCCGACTCAATAAACAAGTTATGGGTTTGATCGCTCACGCCTGAATTTGCGCCGCCGATCACGCCGGCGATGCACACCGCGCCCTTGGCGTCACGAATGGTGAGCTCGTCGCCATTCAATTTGAGCTCAGTGCCGGCAAGAGTTGTGAAGACTTCGCCATGGGCAGCTACCGCGATATTCACCTGTCCGCCGTGCAAAGTGGCGAGGTCAAAGGCGTGGAGTGGCTGACCTAGATCCAGCATAATAAAGCTGGTGATATCGACCACGTTATTCACCGAATTCACGCCCACACTCTCGAGCCGGGTTTTAAGCCATGCCGGGCTCGGACCGACTTTCACTCCGGCAATCACCCGCCCCGCGTACCGCGGACAAAGCTTGGGATCTTGCACTTGCACCGTCAGCGTTTTTTTCGTGTTCACTTCCGGCGAGGTCGTCATCTGGATGTCCCCAACCCGCAAGGGCCGATTGAGCAAACACTTCAACTCGCGCGCGAGACCCAGATGCGACAGACAATCGGCGCGATTGGGCGAAACATTGATATTAAAGACCACGTCATCTAGCCCGGCAAATTCGGCAAAAGGTTTGCCCACCGGTGCATCCGCCGGCAAAATGAAAATGCCTTCGGATTCCTTTTTAAGCCCGAGCTCACTTTCAGAGGCGAGCATGCCTAGACTTTCGACATCGCGAATTTTCGATTTCTTGATTTCAAAATGACCTGGCAAAATCGCGCCCGGCAGGGTGACCACCACTTTGTCTCCCGCCTTGTGATTTTTGGCCCCGCATACGATTTGCCGCATCTGGCCTTCGCCGGCGTCGACCTGGCACACCGTCAAACGGTCAGCGTTGGGATGTTTTTCGAGCGTGACCACCCGCCCGACCACTACGTTTTTAAACAGAGTTGATTTATCTTCGATCTCTTCCACCTCAAGCCCGGCCGCCGTCAAGAGGCGCGCGAGCTCCTCGGGTTGGCAAAAAAAATCTTGCACATCGATATGTTCACAAAGCCATTTTAGAGAAATTTTCATACGCTGAATTGTCCTAAAAAGCGCAGATCGTTTTCAAAGAAGAGGCGAATGTCGTCGATGCCGTATTTGATAATGGCCATGCGCTCAATTCCAAAACCAAAGGCAAAACCCTGCCACTGAGCGGGATCCAGTTTCACGGCTTCAAACACACGCGGATTGACCAGGCCGCTGCCGCCGATCTCGATCCAACCAGAAAATTTGCACAACCTACAGCCCTTACTCGCGCAAATCGGGCACGAGCAATCAAACTCCGCCGAAGGCTCGGTGAACGGAAAAAAGCTCGGGCGAAAACGCACTTTTATGGCACTGCCAAAAAGTTCGCTCAACAGAAATGAGATCGTGCCTTTGAGTTCAGCCATGGAAACCTTGTGATCCACCAAAAGACCTTCGACCTGATGGAAATTGGGTGAATGCGAAACATCGCTGTCACACCGAAACACCGAGCCCGGCGCGATGGTGCGAAACGGCGGCTTCTCGCTCAACAATGCGTGAATCTGCACCGGCGAAGTGTGAGTGCGCAGCACATGATTGGCATCGATATAAAAAGTGTCCTGCATGTCGCGAGCGGGATGATCGGGCGGAATGTTCAACGCCTCGAAATTATACCAATCCTTTTCGATTTGCGGTCCGGTGCGCACGGTGTAGCCCAATTTTGAAAGCACCGCGACCACTTCATGAAGAATTATATAAATGGGATGCTTGGCGCCGGCGGGAATTTTTAAACCAGGCAGACTCACGTCGACGCTATCGCGCGCCACTTTTTCGAATAGCTCTTGTTCCTGCAGCTGCCCTTCGCGCGTCTGATAGGTGGTTTCAAAGGCGGTTTTGCATTGATTGACCTCTTTGCCAAAAAGCGGCTTTTGCTCTTTGGACAACTTAACCATTTCCTTCATGATCTCGGTCAAAAACCCTTGCTTGCCAGCAAAGGCAACTTTGACTTCATAAAGGGCCTGCACGGACTTGGCTTCGTGGACCTGCGCTAGTGCCTGGGCCAATTTTTCATGGAGCGCGGAAGTTAGCGAATTCATGGCCCCATCTTCGAATGCTTTTTGCGAAAAAGCAATGTACAAGAGACCTATGCGCAGGCACAAACCGGCAAAAAATCATAAAAAGCCAGAGGTCATTTATCCTCCCGACGAGGCCGACGCTCGCCTTTATGACCTCTTTTCACACCATGGTTTTGAGGATTTTCCTCACCCCGAGCGCCGCCAGCTGGTCGCTTTTTACGGTCTGCTTATGAATCACCAGCTCACCGACAACGTCACCCGTCTGGTGCGCTTTCGTGACATCGGGCTCAAACATTTTATTGATTCCTTGATGGTCGCAAAATTGACCACGCTACAGTTTCCGCTGCTCGATATCGGCACCGGCCCAGGCTTTCCGGGTATTCCTTTGAAGATTTTGTATCCTGACAAAAAAATAATTCTTGCCGAGGGCGTGCGCCGGCGCGTGGAATTTTTAAAAGCCGTGCGTGAGCAAATGGGTTTGCGCGAACTGCAAGTGGTGGGCCGCAAGATTGACGATACCTTCCAGCTCCCCGTGCGTGGAGTGATCACCCGTGCATTGGAAGACATCGACGCCACTTTGGCTAGTGTGACCCAATGCTTGGAAATCGGTGGCTCAGTTTTCTTAATGAAGGGCCCGAGCGTTGACCCAGAGCTCAATACTGCGCGCGCCAGATGGTCCGAATTCTACGAAATGACCGAAGACCATGCTTACACTTTGCCGAACACGCCACATGAACGGCGCCTGATCGTCTTTCGCAAATTGAAAACCCCAGCTCAGGCCAGCCCGTGATTGAGAGTCATCAAAACGCTAAGTTTAAAACTTGGCTTTCGCTGCTAGAGGCACGTGGAATTAAAAAACATCAGCTGGTGCTGCTTTCAGGCGCCAAGCTCGTCAACGAATTCCTACGCGAGCGTCCCGAGCGAGCCGTCGAACTTCTATCCTCCGCCAAACTGCCTCAGTTGGTGCCGCCGGTTCCAGTTTACGCCTTGGCTTCACCGCTGTTTCGCGAGCTCGATATTTTCGGCACCGGCTACCCGCTTTTGGTGGCGCACGCACCAGAGCTCGAGGACTTTCAAACCGCGCCGCCAAAGGGCCTAGAGTTAGTGGTCGCGCTTTCGGATCCCGGAAACCTGGGAGCCCTGCTGCGCTCAGCCGAAGCCTTTGGGGCGAGCCGCGTGATCTTGTGTCGCGAAGCTTGCTCGCCATTTTTGCCCAAAGCCTTGCGCGCCGCATGTGGCGCCACCTTTCGCCTCAAGCTCGCCGCGAGCGCTATGCCACTCGCCGAGTTCAACTTGCCCTCGGCCTATGGCTTGGCTTTGCAGGGAGATCCCCTTACCCGCTTTCAATGGCCGCGCAATCTTTATTTGATACTCGGCGCAGAGGGTCTCGGCCTTCCTAAACAATTGGTGTATAAAGCTTTGACGATTCCCACGACTGGCCAGGGCGAAAGTCTGAATGCCACTGTCGCTGCCGCCATAGCGCTTTTTAGCTATCACTCTTCTCGGGTCTAGTTTTTTTTGAGCTCTCATACATTTCAAATTCAGATCGACCGATTTATAGACATGACACAAAAGGAATCCGTCCCCCCTGAGTCCCCTTGGTCCTGGGAAGTTTTTTTCCTCGGAGGCTGTTCGATGGTCGTCTGCGCCGCGTGCTGGGCGTTTACCGACAAGTCCACCTCGCTCTTGACCATGTCGCAGTTGGCCTTTTCATTGGCCTTCGCGGTCAACCATCCGCACTTTTTATCTTCCTACGTTTTGCTCTATAACGATTTCCGCAAAAACCTGGGTGGGCGCATGTCCTACATTTGGGCGGCGGTGGTCGTACCGGTGTTGCTGTTCGGCTTTTTGGTTTACGCTTATGCTGCCGGCCGCGGCGACCTGCTTGGTCACAGTGTAAACTTAATGTTCTTTTTAGTCGGCTGGCACTACGTTAAGCAAGTGTTCGGCTGTGTGATCGTGACTTCCGCGAGGCGCAAAATCTATTACGCTCAAAACGAACGCCGGATTATTCTATGCAATCTCTTCGCACTCTGGGCGATCTCGTGGCTACAGAGCCAGACCACCACCCAGGCCTTTGGATTTTACGGAATCAACTATTCTGGCCTCGGACTGTCGACAAGTTTCTCACAGGCCGCCTACATCATGCTCGCGCTCTCGGGTGTAGGATTAATCAGCATGCACTTGAACAAGTATGTGAAGACCGGCGTAAAACCCTCTCTTCCAGGTGCGGCGGCCGTGACTGCGCTCTATGTATGGTATCTCCCTACCTTTGCCCATCCCGCCTTTGCCTACTTGATTCCGTTTTTCCATTCGTTGCAGTACCTGACATTTGTGTGGAGCTTTAAGAAAAACCAAGTCCACGCTCATATTCAGCAACTCAAGGTGGAAGCCTGGCGCGCCGCTTTCGTGCAACAATTTATTGGCTATGCCGCGGTGGTAACAGTTCTTGGGGCCATGGCCTTTGAATTCGTGCCGAAGGCACTCGATTCTCAGCAGTTTTTAAATAATGCTGCTTTAGGGACTTCGCCCTTTCTTGCGGCGTTTTTAATTTTTATCAACGTTCATCACTACTTTATCGACAGCGTCATGTGGCGTTCGAACAATGAAGAGGTGAAGAAGTATTTGTTCGCGCCGCCGACCGCGGTCCCTGCGACGCCAGTCACCTTAAAACGCGCGGCTTAAATTCAAAAACTAGAATCAGCTTCTGCTAGTATCCTCACAAATCCATCGGTTGAGGCACCGCAATCAAACGCCCCGCGAGCGCGAGCGGCGGGTCTTGCTTCCACAAACTCAACACATAGCCACCGCCGCCGCTACCCGTAGGTTTGGTGGCGATCGCCCCGGCTGTGCGCAATTCGCGAATATGATTGCCCATGTCGCCGCCACTCAAGTCCCACTCGGCAAAACAATTCTGGGCTAAATCGAGAGCGGCAACCAACTCGCCCGGAGCCGTTACCGTCACGTGGCTAAGTGCGCTTTGCGCCTGATCCACGGCGTGACGCATCTGTTGATCGAGAGCCTCCGCCCGCTGCGGCGACGACGCGAATAAGCGCTTCACTTTATTCACACATTCGGCCGTCATGCCACGCTGGCCGCAATAAGAAAGATAAAACCGCGGCCACCATTTGAGCGCCACCGGAATCCGCTCTCCATTGCGCACAAAGCGCAAGCCCTGCGCCGAGAGCGATACCGCCAAGTCCACTCCCGAACTCTCGCCGTGAAAAAGATCTTCCAAGCGGCAGGCGAACTCATACACTTCAAGACTCGCGATCCAGCCTTGAGCCTCACACCACCGCGCCACCGCGCCACAAAGGGCGGCCGAGGCGCCAAGGCCACCGCCAACAGGCAGTAGGTTGGTCAACTCAAAGCGCCCATGCAGTGGTTCTTGGACCTTGAGTCGGCTCATGGCGTTTTCAATCACGCCATAAAAAAGCAGTTTCAACTCCGCGCCATGTTCACCGCGAAAATCCACTTC
The DNA here is from genome assembly GCA_025354795.1 of Pseudobdellovibrionaceae bacterium. Lineage (GTDB taxonomy): Bacteria > Bdellovibrionota > Bdellovibrionia > Bdellovibrionales > UBA1609 > JALHOQ01. Next base: position 6,410 of record JANXMF010000208.1, on the reverse strand, counting down.
CAAATTGGTCTTCTCGGGCTGGTAATCCAGTTCTAAATAGCGCGTGATCAGCGGAAACGCCAGTGCCGGACATCCGCGCAGTACGGCGTGCTCGCCCGCCAATATCCATTTGCCATAAGTGCGAGTTTTAAAACTAACCACGGGCCGCCCAACTTTTAACCACGGAAAACTCAGTCAGCCAGCGATCCGCGACGGCAGTTTGCTCAGGACGCACAAATACATGCACATTGGCGCCAGCATCCATCGTGACCAGCGGCCCATCGCCTTCGGTCCGCCACAGATTTTGCAAATGCGTCAGCACGCGCAAGGTTTCAGAAGTCATGTACGAAAAGTGCGGTTGGCTGGTTGCAAACAGCGCATGCATATCTTGAAATTCGCTCCAGCACAGCTGATAGGATCGTTGCCAATCACCAGAGCGCAACGACGCCAGCAATTCTTGCAATCGCGTTTGCGCACGCTCCACTCGGCCATGAAATAATAGGCTTGTCGTAACTCGCTGATGGGCATTACTCGACGAAACTTCTTTCTTCGCACCGGCCACCATCACCACCGCGTGTTCCAGTGTACATTCCAACTCTTCCACCGGCACCGCGCCCGCGCCTTGCCAGAGCGCCCACGGCGAAAAAAAAGAGCGGCACGAAGAACCTGAACCTTGGCGTGACAGCTGCGAAAGTTCCAGCGGTGAATTCTGTCGTCGGGCTAAGCGCGCAGTTGCTAAGGTCAGTGCGGCAAAACTAGATGCGGAACTGGCGAGCCCACAGTCGGCAGAGAAATTATTGGCCGACGCCACGGTAAAATCACCACCGATATTCCACCGCTGCTTTAAAAATTTAAAGTGCGCGAGAAAACGCTGCTGCCCAGACTCCGATAGGGAAAGCGGCTCGAGCCCCGCTAAGAGCTGCCATTGATCGTGCCCCATTTGATTTTGCTCAATGGTCACAAAACTGCGTAAATGATCGAGCGCATAGGACAGCGAAGGATTAGCGGGCAGATTGCCCGTCGCCGCAGTCTTCCCCATATACTTGATAAGTGCGATATTACTCGGCGCAGAGGCTTCGACTTTCATCACTCCCACTTCCAATTCATATCAATACCTGAACTGAGACTTGCCATGGTGGCAACAATCTCATGTCCGGCGCTCTTGCAATGTTCACGCACCGCCGGCAATTGCTCCGCGCTAAAAAATACCAGTACGGTGTCGGCGCCGAGAGCTCCGCAGCCTTTGCCGCTTAGATACCATGGCTCGGTCGCGAAACTTGCGAGGATACGCAAAGTGTTTTCACTTTGTAAGCCGAGGTCCCACAGACCGCCGGCATAGCGTGTGACAGTGCTCAAAAACTGGTCGGCGGAAATCGCACCAAAACTCTCCACCGCATGGACGGCCAACTCTCGCAAGGGCTCCAAGCGCGAGCGGTCCAGTTCGGCGAGATGTTGATGAGTCGCCACTTTTTTCCCGCTCCGTAAAATTGCAAAATCCAAGTCCGGATAGGGCCATGACTTCTTTTGCGCGAACACGGCGCCCTGACTCACAAGCGCCACCTCACCTACCGCCTGAGCTAAAACATCACAACCACTCGCCTCGCCGCTCGTGAGCTTATTGAAATCCTGCCATAGACCTTTAAGATCCAGACCGCGCGTGGAACTGCGAACCGTACTGCGCACCAAAGTCGTCAGCGCATGCGCCAACAAAAACTGTGCGCTCGAGGCGCCAAAACCGCCAAGGCCAACATGAGGATCGCTGAATTCCAGATGCCAGTCCTTCACCAATTCGGAGTGTTGCTCCAGCCACCGGCTCGCCGGCGAGCCCGCGGGAATTCCGCGGCTCCCACGACCGGGTACGGCACTCAATTGAAAACGTGGACTGGTGGTGAGAACTAAACCCGGAGCGCCCAGTAAGACCGCATACTCACCCACTAAAAAGGTTTTGCTCGGTACTGAGAAACGTAAATTCACGGCAACTCGCGCGCGCGCTCTGCTCGCAGCTCTTTGAGCACCTCAATCGCGTTACTCAACGAAATTCGTTTATGCAGAGATAAGATCTCTTCTAAACGTTTTTGCACAAAGGGCACTTCGCGCTCAAGAGCACCGGCGCCCAAGGTCAGATTTTTAATATGCAGTTTCATATGACCTTCGATAATCCCAACCGTGGTCAATGCTCTAAGAGCACCCAGGTTCTGCACCAGCCCCACGGCGGCGCAGATGCGCGAAAGCTCTTCGGCCGATTTCACCTGCAGCATTTTTAGACAAAGTTTAGCGGTGGGATGAAGTGTGGTCACGCCCCCCACCACGCCAAGCACCACCGGTGCTTCAAACACGCCCACCAGGCGATTCTGCTCACGCTTCCAACATGTGATCGAACGATAGCGCCCGTCTCGCGTGGCATAGGAGTGTACCCCCGCCTCGACCGCGCGCCAGTCATTGCCGGTGGCGATCAAAATCGGATCGATGCCGTTAAGGACACCTTTGTTATTGGTTGCCGCGCGGTAAGGATCTTGTTGGGCAAAAAGCGAGGCCTCTTCGATTCGTTCCATTAGTTCGGCCTCGAGCCCAAGCATTTCCACCCGCGCCCGAGTCAAACGTGAATCCACCAGATTTGAGAGAATACACATGGTGACTTTTTCTTGCGTGGCGAGCTCAACCGGACCTTTTAGATACTCACAAACCTGATTGATAATATTGGCGCCCATCGCATCGCAAGGATCGGCAAACACATGGAGCACCGCCATAGCTTTGCCATCGCCACGTTCCACCCGGCGCACGTCAATGCGCTTCACGCCGCCGCCGCGACTGACTAGGCCCGCAGCCACATCGCGATTGGCGGCCGTCACCCATTCTTGTTCGTGCAACTTCACCAGCTCAGCCACGTGGCCAAAATCGCTGACCTTAGCGATCTGAATTTGCCCGATGATCTCATGGCCGCGCATCTCAGTGGTGATCGAGCCATTTTCGCGCACCCATTTGGCAGTCTTGCTAGCGGCCGCGATTATGGATGTCTCTTCGACCGCCATAGGGATCACGCGCGAGCGCCCGTCAATTTCAAAATTGGTGGCAACCCCGAGCGGGAGTTGAAAAAAACCGACAACATTTTCAATAAATTTTTCGGCAAGTTCAATCGGCACATGCGCGCCTGCGCGCAGGAAGCGCACGTCTTCGCCGCTCAAAGCACCCATTTCTTGCAGGCGCGCCAAGCGCTCTTCGCGATCCAGTTTCGAAAAGCCTTGAAACAATTCGCTAAAATTTCGCTCTACCTTGCTCGCCATCTCCACACCTTTTTGGTTTGCAATTCAGCGACAGTTCGACATCCCGTGCAAAACAGGGCTATCTTCAATTCATATTCGAAAACCGACATCTTACGCAACAATTCCTTCTCACCCCGCAGTGCCGAACTCAAGATGGGAGCGGCAAAGCCCACGCTGGTAGCGCCCATGGCTAGAAGTTTCGCGGCATCAAGTCCCGAGCGGACGCCGCCGGAAGCCCAAACCTCGTAGTCGGTCTTCATAGCCGTGGCGTTGATCATGGACTCGACGGTTGAAATGCCCCAGTCAGCCAGAGTTACAGCGGCTTCTGAGCGCGCAGAATGTTCATCGCTGCGATCGCCTTCGATACGGCCCCAATGAGTGCCGCCGAGTCCGCTCACGTCGACCGCAGCCACTCCGATTCCGCGTAGGCGCTTAAGCGTGGCGCGCGAAAATCCGCACCCCGTCTCCTTGACCACCACCGGTACCGAGAGCGACTTCACCAAGCGCTCAAGCGCCTGCAAACCACCGCGAAAATTTGGCGTGCCTTCAGGCTGAATACACTCCTGAAGCGGGTTGAGGTGAATGATCATGGCGCTAGCGGCGAGCGCCTCCACCAGACGCTCCACTTGCGCAGTCTTAGTACGGATGAGTTGCGAAATTCCAAGGTTGCCAAGCAATTCCACGCGCGGGGCCGCTTTGCGGATCTGTGCCCACTCGTGGGCCGCCTTGGCATCGCCGAGTTCGCGCCGTTGCGAGCCCACGCCCATGCGCCAGCCCTTTTCCGCACAGGCACGCGCGAGAATCCTATTGAGATTCACGCCTTGAGTGTGGCCAGCCGTCATCGAGCTCACGAACATCGGAATTGAGATTTTGCGTTCAAGCGAACGCCCCACCAGCGAAACCTGGTCAAAATTTAGGTCCGGCAGGGCTTCATGAATGAGTTGGATATTTTCCAGGCCCGAAAGCCCGATGGCCTGATTCTTGTGGTCTAGCGACAGACGGAGATGATCCACCTTGCGGCCCGCAAACTGGGTCGCACTTTCCAAGTCCATACTGTCGCGACCCGAGGTTGAGGCCACCGCAAATTAAGCCGTGGCTTGCGGAGCAACAGCCTTCACTAACGAAGCAAATGCTTGAGCATCGCGGATGGCCATGTCCGACAACACTTTGCGATCAAGTTCGATGCCGGCTTTTTTCAAACCGTGCATAAACAAAGAATAGCTAGTGCCATAGAGTCTTGCGGCCGCGTTGATGCGCTGGATCCACAGCGCGCGAATCTCGCGCTTTTTAGTGCGACGATCGCGATACTCGTAAGCCAGAGCGCGATCTACTTTTTCACGCGCATGAATGAACGCGCGCGAGTTGGCGGCGTAAAAACCGCTGGCGCGCTTGAGTAATTTTTTATGACGACGTCGTGTGACGACTCCACCTTTTACACGCATGTTGGACTCCTACGGTACAAGGCAGCGAGTGATTTGATATTCGCTGGCCGGGTTAACATAGGCGGGAGCGCCTAAGAGACGTTTACGTTTCGAGGATTTGTTGGAGAGTCTGTGGCGCATGCGCGCTTGGCCGCGCTTAATCTTGCCTCCGGGCTTTAAGCGAAAACGCTTTTTCGCGCCCGAGTGGGTCTTCAACTTCATTTTTTGCTCCTTTGACTGACGCGGGCGGAACTGCAATCACAGTCCTCTTTTTGAGCCGCACGTAGCATTAATGCCTTGGAAATACTGGCTTTGACGGGAATTGGCAAGGGGGAATCGTCGCTGGGCTTAAAACCACTAGGTTTGAGTTGGCGATGCTGAGACGAAGTTCGGATAGCAATAAAGCTCGGGCCTAAAACGCTTAGATTTGAGGTTGGCCGCCAAAATGCAAAAAGGCGAGAACGGGTTCCGGTCTCGCCTTTGAGTTCGAAGCTCTTTATTGCTAAGGAGGTTCGAAATGTCTAAATCTAAAAGACTTAACCAGTTGAGTAGGGATCGGCATTTTTTGCGAGTTTCTAGCGTCGTTTTAGGCCTAGTTTTACTTTGCCTGCACGTTTAGAAGCTCGCGATTGATCTTTTGCAGTAACTCACTTTGGATGCTCCAGCGTGTTCAGGTCCAAGGTAGAGGGCCTCATCCCTAAGAGCTTTGGCCTCACGGAGGTTAGGAGCGGGTTCCACTTTTCCTAAATTAGTCCTCGGCCTTCTCGTCGCCATGGTCGACGGGCAGCTCTGGAACCTCAGGCTTCGGCTGCTTCTTCAAATACTCCTTCACCTTGATCGGATCTGGCGAGAGCAGCAAAAATGCCTGTTTGCCTTCCACTCGCGGCGGTGATTCCACCACGGCCACGTCGAGAAGCATATTCTCCACGCGCTTTAGAGTCGCCATACCAAACTCTTGATGCGCGAGTTCTCGTCCCATAAAGCGCAAATTCACTTTTACTTTGTCGCCTTCAAGCAAAAAACGCCGCGCGTGGCGGACTTTGACATCGATGTCGTGATCGTCGGTGCGGGGGCGAACTTGGATCTCCTTAACGGTGATCACGGTCTGCTTCTTTTTGGCTTCTTTTTCTTTTTTCTTATTCTCGTATTTCCACTTGCCGTAATCCATGATTTTGCAAGTAGGAGGCGAAGCCGTGGGCGCGATCTCGATCAGATCAAGACCGCGGGACTCCGCCATGACCAATGCTTCTCGCGGCGTCATCACGCCGACCATCGTTCCATTTTCATCGATCAAGCGAATTTGCTGAGCGTAGATCTCACCGTTGACACGCAAGCCGCCGTCGTCGCGTTTGCCTTTTCGGAATTTATTGTCGCCAAAGCGCTCGCGCGCTCCGCCTGCTCCTGCTCCTGCTCCTGCTCCTGCTCCTGCTCCGCCGGGTGGACCTTTAAATGGACGAATTGTTTGCCTCCTGGTTAATGTTGATCGCAGGACTCGAGAAAACACTCTCGAGTTTGCGCTCGCTGATTTCGCGCAAAATCGCTTGCATGAAATGCTGGGGATCTTGACCTTCTAAAACATTGCCTTTGTTCAATCGCACCGAAATCTTGCTACTCTGCACTTCCTTGTCGCCGAGAATCAGCATGTAAGGAATTTTCTGCAGCTGCGCCTCGCGGATTTTATAACCGAGTTTTTCACCGCGCTCATCAACATAAGTGCGAATGCCTTGGGTCTTAAGCAGGGTTTCTATGC
>JANXMF010000167.1 GCA_025354795.1 Pseudobdellovibrionaceae bacterium | reverse complement strand
CGAATCAAGAAAGGCTCACCAATTAACGGCAAGGCCAACGGAAAATCTAGAAATTCATGTCAAACATTTTTTTACAACTGCTTTAAAAAATGCATCGCATAAATATTATCAGTTTAGTTTTGCTGACCAGTTACAAAAAATTAATGCTTCCGCTACGCGTTCCGGAGCACCCTTATCAACCTGCGTGACCCACTTTTCCTCTGCCGTCCGGAGATCACGGGAGAGTTGCTGAAGAAGGTTCATCGCGACGCCCGGATGCCTTTTTATAACCCCAATAAGAACAGTTTTAGACAGAAAGCAAAAATTTCCCTCTTCAACTGTGACTGCGCTAGCCTGATACTTTTCGCCTGCAAATAAAGCTCGGTAGCCGAGAGCCTGGCCTGGGCCTAGAAGCCTTCGTGTATGCGATGCTCCGTCGCTGGTAATGCTCTCGAGTTTCACTAAACCGGACTGAATTACAAAGAGACCAAGTGGTTCATTTCCCTGATAAAATATTGTTTGGCCCGCCTGAAAATGGACCCAAGTTCGAGCCATCTGAATTTCAACCCGCGCATCTTCAACGGAGCATAGCGGACTTTGCTCACGTATCTCGCAAGTTTCGCAGCGGGCTGGTTGACATGGTTGAGCTGCTCGCTGAGCCTTCATAGATCAACAATATTATATACTTATGGCATAATGTCAAGAGTCGTTCTAGCTATTTTTACTCGAATGATTTGCACGCCAGTTGAAGAACTGGGATTTAGGTCTTAAACTCGATCCGTTTTTCGAGTAACGGAGGTACGAATGAACTCCATTAATAGCGACCGTTTACCCATGAACCCTAGGAGCCACGAACCCGATCTTGTCTTGAGCTTGAGTCGTTTGATTCAAAAAGTTCACCGGCAAATGACCACCGGAGCGTCATCAGATGTCTTATTTAATTTCATATTCGATTCTTTAGGCTTTGTGATTCCGTATGACCGAATTGGAATCGCGATTTTAAGAAAACAAGGCATGGAAAGAAAACTTGTTTCGACTTGGGTGAAATCGAAATTGCCTGTCGATCATCTGAAAACGAATTATTCTGCTTCAATTGAAAACAGCAGTTTAGGGGCAATTATTGATGGAGGCCAACCGCGCATAGTCGATGACCTTGCTGAGTATCTGGCTTTACACCCGGAATCTGAATCAACGAAGCTCATTTTGAAGGATGGAATTCGCTCGAGCTTGACTTGCCCGTTGCGTGCGGAAAATCGATCTATAGGAGTTGTATTTTTCTCAAGTGCCAAACCCCATACGTATCGTCCTGAACATGCACAGTTCTTTCTCGAACTGGCGGACGAACTCTCTGTTATTGTCGAACAGGGTCAACTCAGAGACTTGTCCCGCTCCATAACAGAGCGCGATCAGAGTTTTAGAATGGCATTGCACGACCTAAAATCGCCATTAGCGGTCATCCAAGGTTACGTTGGCCTTGCGGTCGAAGAGGATTGGTTCAATGATCTGAACGACGATGCCAAGAGGATCTTCACAACGCTGAATCGGAATGCCCATCACATGGCGGATTTAATCAATGAACTATCGACCCTTGACCACAAGGGAGCTGCGATAGAGCTAAAAGAAATCGACCTACGAGGGTTCATTTCAGCATTGGTGGAGGATGGAAAATCGCTATCGGAAAAAAAGGAAATTCTTTTCATTGCGGAGGTCGGAGATGGCCTTCCTCAGAAGTTCAAAGCAGACGATTTGAATCTCCGGCGAGCTGTCGAAAACCTTGTTACAAACGCAATTAAATACTCGAATCGTCACACAACGATTACTTTCTCCGTCACAAACGATCAGGGTCGACTTTGCTTTTCGGTTGCGGATCAAGGCCAGGGCATTCCCGAAAGCGAGATACCAAAACTGTTTTCCGAATTCGGAAAAACTAGTGTGCGCCCAACTGAAGGCGAAATGAGCACGGGCTTGGGATTAGCTATCGTGCACAAGATTGCGGTACAGCACGGCGGCACGGTCTCAGTAGAAAGTCAGGTAGGTAAAGGCTCGAAGTTTTCGATTTCAATACCACTGTAGACATTCCGACTTCTGGTCATGACTTGTTCGTTTTCACGGCGTTATCTTTTTGTGCCGCCAAAAACTTTGATTTGAGTGCGAAATAAATCATGGTGAAAAACAAGATTCCGGAAGTCGCCAAAGGCAAAATGAACCCGTTAAAATCCCAACGTGCAAATGCGTTGTATCCAATCATAGAGCCAAAAAGGAAGAATCCAATTATTCCTATACGCATGAGATTGGCCTTGCCCTCGCCAGCTACTTCGGCACCGATCTTTTGTCGAAAAATAAATCGCATGAGGCCGATTCCAAGATCAGTCGTGATCCCACTCAAATGAGTTGTCCGAATGACAGCCTTAGAAACTGTCGTTATCGTTCCGTTTTGAACTCCGCAAATGAAAGTCAGAAGCAAAACGAGAAAATAGTCTCGCTCATTTTCAAGGGGCTCGCCAAACCGACCGAAAAATCCTTGGTCGCCCAGCGTACAGATGAAAACCAATGCGCAGAAAATCAACCCAAATGAGATGTAATAACGTGGTCGCTTGTGAAGGCGTAGGCGCACATCTACTAAATAGCCACTGACCATAGATCCAAGAAGAAAAAAAGTTGGAACCAATGCCATAAGAATTGCTTCGCGAATTCCATGCGTGACGAATTCAAAAGGGACCATCGTTGCGTAACCCGTAACGTGAGAAACGAATCGATGACACGCCAGGAACCCCCCCATGTTCAAAAAGCCACCCTGTAAAGCCATGAGCATCCAGATGGTGACGTTGCTTGTTTTATAGTGAGCGATGGATTCGGTGCCGTGGAGCATTTATTACTTCTTCCTTTTATATTTGTTGTGAAACCGGTTTTCTATCGGGAGCAAATTGCTGAAGCTACCCCCGCAATTGATTTATTTTTGTCATATTGGTATGGAATTCAACTCACTGTAAAGGCGATTGAACCGAAGTCGGTTTGACTTTTTTGGCTCGGTCAGATTTATGATGATTCTCAAGTCGGGTTGAAAAAAAATTTGGCGGTCCCCATTTCTCGGTCCGCGACTCGTATAGAACCCGCGCTTGCGCTCTCCAGAGCCAAGTCTGAAGGGCGTCGAGATGGCCCGCCGCCGCGAATGCGATCACGATGCCAAGTGTCCATGCATAGAGCTTATCAAAGTTCATATTGATCCCCCTTTATAGAAATGATGCGCTGTTCAAATCTCTTTAAAATCAAAACGACGGAGTTCCGATTCCAGCCCGCCGAATTTCGGCCTGGGACCTTTTTCTTGTTCAAGGTGTCGGCGATGCGATTGGGATTGGTCCCTGACCTCCATAGCCGGTGAATGACCAAGAGGTTGTCGTACTCCCTCGGATCTGGCACGACTTTACCCTGAAAATAGCAGAAGCCGTAATATGGGCGAATCCGCTGCTTGCCTGGTTCTCGCCACGACTCATGAACTGGGGTTGGCTCCTTGGGTCTTAAATCTATTCCAGCCTTGAGCAAGTGAGATCGCACCATCGTTTTGCATTTGCCAGTTTGCTTGGCTACCTCGCTGAGTGAGAGGCCTTTCTTGTATAATTCGACGAAAGTTTCGGAAATAGCCTCGACCTCAGAGCAAAATATGCTAAGTATTACATGAGGTTGCAAAAGTTCAGGTAACCTAGCTTCCCCGCAACCAATTAAAACATTAATAAAATCAAATAGTTAGAGAAATCAGAGATGCCTGAAAAACAGGCATCTTAACCCTCAGGGGTCCACCGGGGGTCCACCATTTTTTTTCATTCCCCAACTAACCGCAATTTCGTCAACGTTTTCGGCGGCGAATTTGCCGTGATCGAAAACGACTTTGCGACATTTTTTAGGTTCTCGCCCAACACATGCGTGTAGTTCATCGTGGTCGCGATATCGCTATGACCACAAATCTCCTTCACCGTCTTGAGATCAATTCCGCACCCAATCATCAACGTCGTTGCGGTGTGCCTGAGATCGTGAAACCGAATCCTCCTCCCTCCCCAAAGTCTGACATCCTTATCAAATCGCCGATCCCCGAAGGAATCGTGATTGACGGGTCGCCCTTCTTCGCCGTGGAAGATTGTCTGATCCAGTCGCACCCCGTTGGCCTTGATCAGGGATTGAAGTTCTTTCCGCAAAACCTCATTGCAGGGTACATGGCGCGGCTTCTTTCCCTTGGTGCGTCCGAAGTCGTGTTTGACCCTACAAAATTGTCTGCGGATGAAAATCATCTCGCCGTCATCAAGTAGATCGCGCGGTTGTAGGCCCCAAATCTCACCGGCTCGCAGAGCCGTATTGAGCGCCAAAAGATAAACCCCGTGAACCCACCGATGGGGACTTCCCACTAAATACTTGGTGTTCGTGAATTCCAAAAACGACTCCGCTTCAGATCTTGCCCAGAAGAGCATTTCATCTTGATCGCGAGGAAGCTTGCGAAAGCCACTGGAGGGATTAAACGGAATCCGTCGATGCTTCACTGAAAAATTCAAAACCGCAGTGATCACTTCCGTCTTTCGATTCACCGTCGCGTTTGCATTTCCCCCTACTTTCATTTTCCGCTGAAGTGCAGATAAGAATGAAGGAGAAAACTCATTTGGTGCCAACCGCCCATGTTTTGGAAGAAGCTCCTCCAAAATTCCCTTGACCCGCATATTGACGCCTCAGGCTTCGACAGAAGATCAAATAAGGCAGATCGTTTTCAAAGATCGGTAATCAGCGCCCGTTCACGCGAATCCAAAGGTTTACGGGAGTGGAGTGCGGCCAAATTTTTCAGACTTGACATTTTGTAGGTAATACCGTACATTTGAAAAATAGGAGTGTTTTGCGCATTGCCAGACTCTATGCGGATTTTCAAGACAAAGGAGTTTGGCAAATGGTTCTCGGAACTTCCTGAGAAGCCTCAGCTGATCGTCAAGGCCCGTTTGCAGCGCATTGAACATGATGGGCATTTTGGAACTATCAACACGTTTGAAGGCCTGATCGAGTTGAAATGGAAGTCTGGACTTCGGGTTTATACTCACCGACATGAAGCAACACTATTGATTGTATTGCTAGGAGGAAATAAAAATGGACAAAGCAAAGACATCCGGCAAGCTCAAAAAATTCTCAAGAACATCCAAGAAAATGGTCTTGACGAGGCTTGACACCTCGGACGCTCGTTTTAAGGACGCTAAGACTATTAAACCGATCTTAATCGAAGCCTTGATGGAAGATGATCTTGAGACATTCAAGGACGTGCTTATCGCCCATCTGCGGTCCCTTCCCAAAACGGAACTGGCCAGCAAAACTAACTTAGGGAGACAGACACTCTACGACCTGATTGACGACAGCAAAGAATTCAACCCCACACTCAGCACGCTTGGCTCCATATTAAAAGCGATAGCGGCGTAATTTGTGTTGATCGGGCACCTCCATTTCCCGTAGTTTCCCGAACTGTCCTCAGTGATTTCCTCGAAATTGAGGCTTTGGATTTGGACATTGCATGGACTCCAAAAATAAACCCTGGTAGATTCGCAATGTTACGGGGGGCGAAATCGCCTCCACCAGCTTCGGTAAATGGCAAAAGCACGTCTTGTTGGGCGCGGTTGAGACGGTGAATTTCATCGATGAAGATTAAAGTTTCGCCCAATCCTTGAATTTTCCGCTCGTGGGCCGCCGCTCCGGGCACGGACGACCCGGCCACACCGATCGCGCAAGCTCAATACCACGCGAATCACCAGTCGACCAAAGCCAAGGCGTTCATTGCCATTCCTGACGCCGGTCATTGGTCAATTACCGCTGAATTGAGTAAGTGCCAAGGTCGCTTCTGGAATGCAGTGGCGCAATCCTACTCCGAAACTAAGGTGCGGGAAGCCTTGGCGCCCTGCCTTTAAAGCTATGACGGTCGGCCTTCGGCGCCAGCGAGATTTGCCGATTCCGAAGAGTTGCATCGCATGGAACTGGCGATTGAATTTCTTACCGCCCCAATGCCACTGCTCTCGGGGGCCTTTGCCGCACGGATTCGCGCGCGGCAAGCGCGCGGCGCACTTTTGTGGTCCCCATGGCTTTTTTGGCATCCGTCAACTGCAAGCGCCTTTTGTTCAGTCGTGGTTTATGGCCGGGCTGCCATGGTTTGACGCCCTAATTGAAAACCTCGGGCATTGGCCAGACTCCTTGCACCAAATCGCATGGCCATAATTGAGACCGCGAAGGTAGATTTGGAAACTCGTGAACCGCGCGCACTAGCTCCGGGGTTTTTCGAGGTGAGCCCAATTCGCTATTGCCACTAAATGCTCATTCACCTTTACAGCAGAACCAAGTCGCCGTCTCTTCGCCCGGGATAAAAATGGTCCCCTTGTCTCTTTTGCGCGCACCCGTTGCACGAATCAAAGCTGCCCGTCAGTAGCCGCTAGGAAATCCGTGCGCCAAAGGCCCCCGAGAGCAGTGTCAATATTCGCTTAGGGAGTGGTGGCAGTGCCCTGATGGAACAACATCTGCCATTGATCTCCAGTGCGTTTCCAGATTGAGCTTCGAAAGGAAGCAGAAATGGAGCCATCACTATTTCGACGTCGAGTTTTAAATCGCAATTGCACGACATCGACACTCAGTTGAATTGCTTTAAAATCAAGGGCATCGACTTCAGAGGGATCCTCGATTGCAAGTAGTTCGATAGTGATCTTCTTATCGTA
>JANXMF010000158.1 GCA_025354795.1 Pseudobdellovibrionaceae bacterium | reverse complement strand
ACCTCGACGAATTTGTTTTCAGATTCAATCGAAGAGACCACCCTATGGCCGCCTTCAGCACACTTCTCGGAATTGCTAGCAGCAGTGAGCCGCTAACTCTGCGGAAACTCATTGAACCTTAGCCAACCGTAGAGGCCTTTGGCGCCAATGTGGGAAAGCTTTTTCCTAGGCGTTGGTACCGACTATCGTATCGTCAACAATTCCAAAGCGCCGGATGCCCAAGTTGGTAGTCTGAAAGGCAGCCGGTGGGCCGAGCTGGTGCTGACCGCGGGCTATCTGGGCGAGAGTTTTTTGCTGAAGGTCGAGTACCAGCCGCACGGGGATTTCCATTTGGCGCAACCTACTTATCAGGGGGCCAGCGTGACTTATTCAGGCGGTGGCGGTTTGCGCTTGGGTGTTCTTTATTCGCTGTATTCCGGCCTAATGGTGGGCCCGTGCTATGAGTCGCTGCAGTTTTCCAACCGTTTTGATTCTGTGAATGGTCAGGTTGCCAACGAGTCTCTGAAAATGACCCAGATTGGATTGACGGGTGCGTATGTATTTTAGACTCATACTAATTTTATTTATTTCCGGCTGTGCAAAAAATAGCGCGTTTTCGGGAGCGGATCATTCTTTTGCTAATCTCACGCTGAGCACGTTAATGGTGGGCCGCTTGCACAGCTGCGTGGGCACCGGCGCCGGCACTTATTGTTGGGGCAGCAATGTCGCCAACGAGTTAGGCGACAACTCACGCTCCAATCAAAATCGCCCGGTGCTCCAGTCCACGCTCAGTGGCTTCACACAGTTGTCCGCAGGCAACGCATATAATTGCGCGGTGGTAGGCGGAGGCATTCGCTGTTGGGGCTATGATCGTGACGCAACACTCGGCACCACTTCTGTTTCCAACGGCTTGATGTCAGGCTGTCCGATTTCACAACCGTGTGGCTCGAACACCCCGGTTTCCGTTGAGCAGATTGGCGGCGGCGGAACATTTGCTGGCGCGGCCACGGTGACCACCGGCGTAAGTCATGCCTGCGCCATCACCACCGCGGGCGCTTTGGCCTGCTGGGGTTACAATTATTCCGGCGAACTGGGATCGGTCGCGGGCACCAGCAGCCAAATTCCGGTGCAGGTATCTGGACTCACGAGTGGTGTAACCTCGGTTTTTACGGGCGCGGCTCGCACCACCTGTGCGATTGTCGCCGGTGCGGCCCAGTGTTGGGGTGACAACGGTTCGGGACAAGTCGGTGACGGTTCCAACACTTCGAGCAATGTTCCCGTCGCCGTCACCGGTTTGGGCAGCGGAGTCACCGCGATCGCGATTGGTTCGGCTCATTCTTGCGCCGTTCAAAGCGGCAGCGTCTTTTGTTGGGGCAACAATGGCTTTGGCCAACTCGGGGATGGCACCACCACCGACCGCTTAATCCCGACTCAGGTTCTCGGCCTCACGAGTGGCGCCACCGCTGTGGCGCTGGGAGATTATTTTTCATGTGCATTAGTAAGTGGGGGAGTGCAGTGCTGGGGTTATAATAACAGTGGCCAACTCGGCACCGGTTCCGCACAGGGTTACCTTGCCACTCCAGCTGCGGTGGTGGGTTTGAGCACCGGTGTGCGTGCCGTTGGCGCGGGTGAAATACACGCGTGCGCCCTGGTGGCGAATCAAATCCAGTGTTGGGGTGACAACACCGTCGGAGAGTTGGGCGATGGCACCAACATTTCACAGGCCACTCCGGTTGTCGTTGCCAATCCGCAATTGGTACGGGGCCAGCCTTAAGTCACGGCGAAAGGTGACGGTCTATCAGACCGAGGGCGGCCTTGGTAAAGGCCTGCGTCTCCGAAATGCGCCGGGCCTTATTCTGTGCAGTCACACCTGGCTGAGGTCGAGAAACTATATCCCGAAGCCTTTGTGATTCAACAATCGATCAAAAACACGCGCGGCGGAATAATCAAAAGGCGGCCGTTGCAAGAGGCGGTCCGCCTCAGGCGTCCTATTTCGACGCTACATAGTCCTCGAGCTTATCAAACGACCCGGTCCAACCCTGGGTCATGCCGGCTCTGGCTTTGATAAAAGTCTCCAATTCCTCACGGGTGACTTTACCGTGCGGCTCCCAGGTCACAGTGACTCGCGTCCTCTCGGCGCCTTCTTCCGTTAACATCACTGTCGTCAACATAGTTTCAGGCCAAGTGGGCGCCATGGGGTGGCGCAAGATTTTCTCGTTCGCATCGACCACATACCGCCGGGTCTGAGATCTTTGCTGTGGGTTGTAAGTGTAAAGCCGCGCGGACCCCACCACTGTGCCGCTTGTTGGGGATCGTTCCATGCTTCCCATACGGTCTTGACGGAGGCGTCGTAAATGTGGGTGATGTGGATTTCGTTTAATTTATTTTTTAGGCCATTTTTCTTTCCCTTCTTTTTTCTGCTGATAGTTTTTAAATAGTCATCGAGACGGTCAAAACTTTCTTCCCAAAAGACGCGGTATTGTTCCATCCATTCGGAAATATCCTTAAAGGCCTCGCCGTTAAGTTGGCATGGCCGCCACTGGGCCTCCCGAGCTTTGGTGATAAGGCCGGCTTTTTCCAGCACCTTGAGGTGTTTGGTGACGGCGGGCAGACTCATGTCCTTCAAAAACGGCTTGGCCAAATCCGAGACGTTGGCGGTACCCTTTGACAAACGCGCGAGCATGGCCCTCCGAGTTGGAGCCGCGAGCGCCGCAAATATCAAACTGAGGGGATCGTGCATTTTTATATCATACCACTTAGTTAATTAACTACAAGGTTAAGTATAGATCGACTGCGAGGAGCTTTCAAGAGGATGGCTAAGTTCGGACAACTACTGTTGGTTTTAGGAGGTGCAGAAGTAAATACGGCGTTAGAGTGTGTAAGGCTTTCAGACAAGAGGGAGATTTGGAACGTAGAATTTCACAGACTCGAGAGTCCTCAGAATTTGGGGGTGCTAAATAGAAACGTTATGGTATATAAAGCGTAAATGAGTATTCGAGATCTAAAATTAATGATAGACGCAGTTCCAATTGCCATCGTCTACCTCGACCCTCAGGAACGCTACCTATTCAGTAATCATCACTACGAAGTCCATTATCGCCGCAACACCGGCGAAATTTTCGGGCGCACTATGCGCGAGGTGCTCGGCCCTGAGCGCTATAAAGAGTTCGAGCCTTATATTCGGCGCGTTTTGGTGGGTGAGACTGTCCAGTTCGAGACGGCTATCCCGATTACGGGCGAAATCAATGTTCTCACTTTTATTCCCGATATCGACGATCGTGGTGAGCTACGGGGCTTTGCCGGCCTCGCGCAAGATATCACTGAATATCGCAATGCGATTGAGCGTCTCAATCTTACCATGAGAGCAGCGCAAATGGGCGCATGGCATTGGAGCATCAAGACTGGACAAGTGCAGTGGGACGAACGCACCGAGGCCCTATTTGGTTTCGAGCCGGGCTCCTTTCCGGGAACATACGCCGCGTTCTTTGCCGCTGTTCATCCCGACGATCGGGTGCCCACGCTCAAGCGTTCGCTCGAGTGTCAGTCGGAAAAACGCGACTTTAGCATGGAGTACCGCACGATTTGGCCAGATGGCAGTATTCACTGGCTGCAGTCGATTGGACGCGTTTTTTACGACAGTAACGGGGAACTCGATTCCATGCATGGAATGGCGTTTGAAATCACGGAGCGAAAGCGTAACGAAGAGGCCTTGCGCTTCAGCGAAGCTCGCTTTGAATCCTTTGCCAATCTGGTCCCGCAAATTATTTCTGTGCACGAGACCAATGGAAGTGAGCCTCCCTTTTATAGTCAGTCCTGGTTCGACTACTCTGGTCTAAGCCCATCCAACAACACGGACGAGGAACGCCACAAACTGATTCATCCTGATGATCTTCAGTCCATTTTGGCGGACTGGGACCAGGCTCGTGTCCAAGGATTGCCCTATGAGGGTGAGATGCGCATCCGCCGGCAGGACGGAGTATTCCGCTGGTTTCTGGTTAAGTCAGTACCATTAAAGGACTCGACCGGAAAGGTGGCCAAGTGGTTTGCATTGTTCACCGATATCCATTCTAGCAAGGCCTCGGAACTTCAGGCGCTGGCACTGCAGAACTTAAGCGCCTCGTTGCTCAGAGCCGATACCCGCAGCGAAGTGGTCAATGCCATCGTGAGCGAGGGTCGGCGCGCTATCGGCGCGGACGCGCTCGTGATCAATTGGAAAAACACCAAGGAGCAAACTTTGGAATCGATCGGATCGGTGGGCTATAGGCAGGCGCTGGTCGACAAATTTGCTAAAATTTCTATCGATGCGGACCTGCCCGCGGCCGCGTGCGTGCGTGAAAGTAAAATCAAGCTTTATCCCAATCGCGGCAGTTGGACTTTTCCCGAGATCACCGACCAGTTCGCGGCGCGTGCATCCATTCCATTGATGCGCGACAAAGAAGCGGTGGGGTCGGTGACTTTTGCTTTTTGTGAGCCCCAGGAGTTTGACCGCTCTTTTCAGGCGGTGATGCAGCTTCTGGCCGATGAATTTTCCCAATCTGTGTTGCGGGCGGAATTGCTCGAGCAAGCCAAGGAGGAAAAGCGCAAAGCCAATCTGGCCAATGAAGCTAAGTCTCTTTTTTTAGCCAACATGAGCCACGAAATCCGCACGCCGCTCAATGCGATCCTTGGATTTTCCAAGCTCATTAAGGAACCGGGTCTAACCACGGCTGAACGCCAGGACTATATCCGTCGGGTGGAGGTCAACGGGGACCATCTATTGCGGATTGTCGATGATATTTTGGACCTTTCGCGCATTGAAGCTAGGCAGATGAAGCTGGACATCGAAGCCTTGGACATCCGCAATTTGATGACCGATGCCTTTGACTCGCTCAGGGTTTTGCTTCATGGCAAGTCGATTGAACCAAAAATTGAATTTGCGAAATCTCTTCCTGCGCTATTCGCGTCGGATCGCGTGCGTGTCAAGCAGGCGCTGATGAACCTTATTGCCAACGCCGTGAAATTCACTGAAGCGGGTCACATCCGTATTGCGCTCAGCTTTAACCAAACAAAAAAAACCATCGCCATTGAAGTTGAAGACACTGGAATCGGAATCGCGGCCGAAGTGCAGGACCAGCTGTTTCGGCCATTCGCGCAAGGCGATCGCTCCATCACCCGCAAACACGGCGGTACGGGGCTGGGCTTGGTGATTTCGCGCAGCATTTGCGAGGCGCTCGGTGGATCGCTGGACTTGGTGGAGAGTCACTCCGGTCACGGCACTGTGTTTAGAATGGAATTGCCGGATCTTTCCGACCGAATCGGGGTGACGGCAAAGATTCCTCGTCGGGTGCAATCCGCCTCCGGTATTCTCTCTAGCTTGTCCGGAAAAAAAATTCTGATTGCGGAAGACTCGATCGACAACCGCGTGTTGATTCGCGAATATCTGAAAGATCAGCATATGGATTTGTCGTTTGTGGAAAACGGGCTCGAAGCTTTGAACCAGGCCAAGGCTGCTGATTTCGATTTGATTTTAATGGATTTGCAAATGCCGGTTCTCGATGGCTTAGAAGCAACTCGCAGGATTCGCAGCGTCGGTTATGATGGCCCCATCTTGGCGTTTACGGCGCATGCGTTGCAGGAGGAAGTTGAGCGCTCGCTACAGGCGGGTTGCAACTCGCATCTCACTAAGCCGATTTCCAAAGAGGCGTTGATTTCTACTCTCGAATCATTCTTGCACTAAGCCAGTTAAATCCTGCGCTCAGATTGGCACCTCATTGACGGTTCGATTTTCGACCAAAGTCGAGTGGTTGCAAGGAGACTTTGTTCTCCGGCCCATTTTCCACAATCTGATCAACATTAGAAATAAAAAGGGCTCGTTAATCCAATAGAATAGGTACATTATTTGAACATGTTCAAAAATCAGCCGCAAGGCCCGCATTGTGATCGGACATATTTGCTTAAGCACGTTGTTCATCACCATGACTCTTCTTTACACTGGCCTTGCTATTGGAATTGCAAAAAGGGTGTTACAGATGGACAAGATTCTATTTTTCGACGGCTATTGTTCACTTTGTGACGGCTTGGTGGATCGAATGCTCCACTGGGATAAAAAGTCGGTACTGAAGTTCGCTTCACTGCAGGGAGAAACCGCACAAAAGCTGCTGCCGCCAGAACGGCGCGACAAAGCCAATCCCGATACCATAATTTATCTGCGCAACGGTGTGATTTATGATCGCTCAACGGCGGTACTTTTGAGTCTCTACGACATCGGTGGTTTGTGGGTGCTCTTTTCAGTATTTTTGTTGGTGCCGAAATTTGTGCGCGATCTGGCTTATCGATTTGTGACAAAAATACGTTACAGAGTTTTTGGCAAACGTAAGACATGCCGTTTGCCCACGCTCGCGGAACGTGAGAGGTTGCTACCATGAATTTTACCCAAGTCCATGGTGTCCTAGCTCCTCCGCTCGAACTTTTGCTGGGTCATCCATAGACCTAGCCCCACGCGTAGTTGAAATTTGAAGGTTGAGTGGCTCAACCAATCTGTGTTTTCAATAGGTTATCGAGACTTAATGAATCACAGAAACAGAGAGGAGCCACCCAATGGCAAACGTACTCAAGTCGGTAAAGAAGATCAACCGTAAGCCACTAAAACACGCCCGTCGTCAGGATATTCTCGAGGAGAAATTCGAAGGTCTCGATGGACCAATCGACACGCAGCATTTGCTGATCTCAACACTGTTGCCGCCGGCAATAGTGAGGTTCATCAAGGAATGTGAGCGCGAAGTTGAGCAGCTTTGCGGCAAGCGGTACCAGCACGGCAAGCAAAATCAGAGATGGGGCGACCAGAAGGGGTCTATCATTTTAGCCAACCAACAAGTGGCCGTGCCAAAGCTCCGCGTTCGCTCAAAAGTTGGCGGTGAAGTGCCGCTCAAAACCTACGAGGATTTTCAAGATCCGCGGCTGTTCGATCAGGCTGTCTTTACCGAGGGACTCAAGCGTGTGTCCCAGCGTGACTACGAGACGGGCGTCACAAAAATAGCAAACTCATTTGGCTTTAAGAAGAGTTCTGTGTCGCGCCGGTGGATCAAGGCAACGGCAAACAAAATTGAAGAGCTACAAAAGCGCTCACTCGTCGAGATGGACATCCGCGCCGTGTTTATCGATGGCAAACGATTCCGAAAGCACGGCGTAATTGCCGCACTGGGAGTGGCTAGCGACGGACGCAAGTTTGTGCTCGGCATCTATCAAGCCGACAGCGAAAATCATTTATCATGCTTGGAGCTGTTGAATGACCTTGAGAAGCGCGGCCTTCCAGCAACTGGATTGCTGTTCTGAGTGAGCTTGTGATTGATTTCGCCAAGTCTTCTGGCGGAGGTGCGGTATTGGTCTCTGGTTTAATGCCCCTCTTAGTGACCTGAAGTTGAAGGTTTAATGACGAGAGCGGTGTTTTCAATTCGTGTGAAGCAATGGAGAGGAATTCATCTCTTAACTCCACGGCCTTGCGGAGGCCCTCTTCGGCCAATAGTCGTTTTGTAAACTGCCCAATTTGACCGCCGTACAACGCCAAGACCATAAGCAAGTCTTCATCGGGTTTATGGATTTCATGGCTAAAAAATTCCAAAACGCCAATGACTGTCCCACCACTTACAATCGGAAATCCAAAGGCGCTATGCAGGCCCTTCTTATCGGCAATAGTGGCTCTTGCGAAATTATCATCCATGGTGACGCTTCCGATCCATGCGGGTTGGCCACTTTGCCAAATTCGTCCAGGAAGTCCAACGCTCTTCGCAAAGGCAGACGCCTTCGTCACTTGTACAAATTCAGACACGTCCATATTGGACGCCTGCCAAATTTCGATTGGCTTAATGGTGGTTCCATCTTCACTCACCAACCAAAATGCACCCAAGTCCCAATGTAAGTCGTCGGCGATGACTTGAATAACCTTCTTTGCACCTTCCTTGAGCGTCTCCGACGCTGACAAGATGCTCATTATTTCAAACTGAACGGCACGCTCCTTTTCTCGCCGTTTTCGTTCCGTCAGGTCCCGAAGGGAGCCAGAAAACATTGGAGGCCCTTGGTTTTTAATTTTGGTGATTGTCAATTCCACTGGAAATTCAGAGCCATCTTTACGCATGCCCATAAGCTCAATTCGCTTGTTGAGAACAGCACCTTCCCCGGTCGCAAGATACCTCGCAAGTCCACGACGGTGAGCCGACCGCAAATGGGGCGGAATAATAATTTCTGCCATCTCCTTACCAATAACGTCCTTGCTCGAATATCCAAACGTCCGCTCCGCCGAAGGATTGCATTCCCCGATTTTCCCTTCGTGATCCATCGTAACGATGCAGTCCAAAGAAGTTTCAAGAATGGAAGACTTAAGGGCCTCACTTTTTCTTATTGCATCCTCGCCGCTTTTTCTTTCAGCAATTGCGGAAGCCAAGAGCATTCCAGTGGCTGCGATGACGCCCATATAGCCGTGAAGAAAAAGCAAATTCTCATTCAGAGTGCCTTGGACAAACGGACCAAGGCCATGTGCGGTTCCCCAAATCGCGATTGCCGAAACCAAGAATGTCGTTGTAACGGTTCCGACCTGTCCAAACCGAAGCGCCGCCGGCCTAAAAAACCAACCCATCCGGGTTTGTGCCGGCTCTGGTGGCAAAGGGTCAAGGAGAATTTTCTCCATAAGGACAGCAACTGAAGCGACGATGAAAGGCTTTGGCCTCGTCACGGTTGTCTGCTCAAAGGCAATTGG
>JANXMF010000124.1 GCA_025354795.1 Pseudobdellovibrionaceae bacterium | reverse complement strand
GGCGCCTCGACCTCATATTGCAAGGACTGAGCGGTTTGCATATCTGAGCGCAATGTGGGAACAAACATATCTTGTAGTTCGGTGCTGTTGAGCAGCTCCTTTGGAATCCCGCCAAAGATCTTTTGGAAACCTTCGAGCAGTTCCTTATTGCCCACGTCATCCGAAGCCAATGCGCGCGTATCCATACCCATGGATTGTGGGGGGCGACTGGCACTTGGAAAAAAGTAGTACGGCAACGGTTTACCTTGACGACGCAGCTCGCGCATCCAGCAGTGGGCGACCAAAGCCCCAAAGCTATAACCAAATACCGCGTACGGTTTGTCCAACTTTCCACTTAGGCCTTCGCCAAGCATGGCGATCAAGCGGTTCATATTGGTGACCGGCAATTCATTGGCTCGCTCCCAACGACCGGGAAGCTGAACCGGGCACAGTTCAATATTGGCCGGAAATCCATCAAACCATGGATCAAAGATCTGTGCGGCACCACCGGCGTAGTGAAAACAAAATAAGCGCGAGTCGACCTCACTGCTAGTTTTGCGGCTGCGAATCCAGCGGCTGCCTGTCGCTTGCACTGCGTGAATTACCGCCTCCGCGTGGGGCTGGGTAGGCGCGAGCTGAGCCATATTGTCCCGAATGCGTGCGCCAAGATTTTGCACCAGTCCGGCCACGGTCGGAAATTCAAAGAGCAGTCCGGGCGGAAGATTCCACTGGCGGCCCAATCCGGCAATGAGCTCATTGCGCAACTCCATGGCAAGTAGCGAGTCCATGCCCAAGCCGCCAAATTCTTGCTCCGGCGTTAAGCCGGTGGACGCATCCAAACCAAAAACCTTTTTGGTACTGCTCAATACAAAGCGCGTGAGGATGTCCTCGAACCTTCCCGCCGGAGCTGATTTGAGGTCCTCCAGCAACGAGCATTTAGCTTTCGGCACGGCGGTGGCTACACTGACATTTTCCTCAGCGCTTTCGCTTTGCGCCGGCCAATACGTCTTGCGCTGGAAGGCATAAGTCGGAAGAGCCAGCTTATGGCGCTCCGGCGTGTCCTTTTCAAATCCACTCCAATCGAGATTGAAGCCGCGGGTGTAAAGCGCGCCCGTACACTCGAGAATTTGCTCCCAGTCCTCGCGGTCTTTCTTAAGGCACGCCAACCAGACGCCCTGCTCTTCTTTTTTCGCGACACAAAACTGACCCATTCCAACCAGCGAGCTTCCGGGTCCGATCTCCATGAAATGACGAATTCCTGACTCCCAAATCGCCAGCACCGCGTCCGCAAAGCGCACCGGCTCGCGAATGTGGCGCCGCCAATAGGCGGGGTCGCAGGCTTCCTCGCGGCGCAATTCCCGACCGCTGAGATTGGAGTAAATTTTTATCTTTGGCTCATTAAACACTATTTGTTTTGCTACGGCTTCAAACTCGGCTAACATCGCGTCCATTTGGCTGGAATGAAAAGCGTGGGAAACTTTGAGCGCTTTCACGCGCAGACCTTCTCTTTTTAAATGCTCGGTCAAAATCTCGAGCTCCTTCAGCTTGCCCGAAACCGTGGTGCTCTCCGGCCCATTGATAGCCGCGATGGAAATATCCAATCCATACTGATCAATGATTTTCTGCACCCGCGCCTCATCCGCGCTCACCACCGACATTCCGCCCCGTCCTGGCAACTCTTGCATCAGCCGTCCGCGATGAGCGATCAACTTCAAACCATCCTCGCGGCTAAAAACGCCGGCCGCACAGGCCGCGACCACTTCGCCGATGGAATGACCCATGACAGCTTGAGGGGCCAGCCCCCATGACTTCCATAGCTGGAAAAGCGAATACTCGAGCGCAAAGAGCGCGGGTTGGGTGTACTGGGTCTGATTGAGCAACTCCTCCTTCTCAAACATGACTTTGAGCAGAGGCTCCTTCAAGTACTTGTCCACCTCCTTGGCACAACCGTCCAATTGGCGACGAAATTCCGGCTGGGTTTCATACAGCTGGCGGCCCATACCAAGGTATTGCGAACCCTGACCGGAAAACAGTAGCGCCGTTTTTAGCGCCCCGCCCACCGGTGCTTTGCCGGTCGCAACCCCGCAACCCGTAGTTCCGATTAAAAATGCTTGTAGTTTCTTTTGCATGTCTGAAGCGCTCGAACCTACGATTGCGAGGCGGTGAGCAAAGTGGGCACGGCCGGTACCGGCGGTGTAACACACATCGCCCATATTGGCGCGCGGGTGGTCGACAAAGTAGCCTTCATACTTGCGCGCAATTCCTTGAAGTGCCGCTTCGCTACGGGCGGATAATGTTAGAATTTGCTGCGCCCGTTCCACTTCACCAGGCTTGGCAGCAGTTTTAACGGGAGGTGCTTCTTCAATCACCGCGTGCGCGATCACGCCACTTAAACCAAAAGAGCTGATTCCCGCGAGACGCTTACCATCAAGTGCCGGCCAAGCGGTCAACTGCAGAGGAATGACCGCCGGGATTTGCTGCAGATTGATATGGGGATTTAGGGTGGCAAAGTTCACCTGCGCCGGAATCTGTTTGTGCTGCATAGCCAGAACGATTTTTATCAAGCCGGCCATTCCGGAGGCACCCTCACAGTGCCCAAGATTGCCTTTGACCGAACCAAGATAAAGCGGCCGATCGACACCACGTCCTTGACTCAGAACATTCCCGGCCGCCGCCACTTCAATCGGATCGCCTAAAATGGTGGCGGTCGCGTGCGCTTCGAGATAGCCGACCTCCGCCGGAGTGACGCCGGCATTCGCCAAGGCTTGGCGGATCAAAACCTCTTGCGCTTGACCGTTAGGTGCCGCGGGGCTTGCCGCCCGCCCACCGTGGCCCACCGAACTACCTTTGATCACCGCAAAAATCTGATCCTTCGCAGCCACCGCATCGGATAAGCGCTTGAGCACCACCACACCGCAGCCTTCGGCACGCACAAAACCATTGGCTCTAGAATCAAACGAATAAGATTTACCCGTGGGCGAAAGCAGATGCATCTTTGCAATATAATTAAACAGCGAAGGCGAAAGTAAGGCATTCACTCCTCCGGCCAAAGCCCTGTCACACTCACCCAACAATAGACTTTGACAAGCGAGATGAGTGGCAACCAACGAAGAAGAGCAGGCGGTGTCGAGCTGCATGGTTGGACCATGGACGCCCAAAAAGTACGCGAGCCGGCCGGAAATGGTACTCGAAGAGGCCAGCCATCCGAGGTAGAGTTCAAGCTCTTCGGCATCTCCGGATTTCTTGACCACTTCCAAATAGTCATTCCAGGTCGAGCCGACGAAAATGCCCGTTTTGCTGCCGTACAATTTATCAGCGGACTCACCGGCGTTCTCGATGGCCTCCCATGCCACTTCCAGCAATAGGCGCAGCTGAGGATCCGTGGCGCGCGCTTCGCGGGGCGAGAATTCAAAAAAGTCCGCGTCGAAATGTTGGATTGATAAATCTTTAAGAAATCCGGCGGAGCGCACATTGCCTTTTCCCGGATCATCCGGGTTGGCACTATAATATTTGTTTATATCCCAACGCGACTTCGGCACTTCTGAAATTCCACAAACTCCCTCGGCCAAAAGTTTCCAGTAGGCCGCGAGATCGTTAGCACCGCCTGGAAAGCGGCAGCCCATGCCTACGATGGCAATGGACTCGCCCTTTTTTGCAAGCGCTGGTTTCTTGGCCATCGCCTGAGCCGGTGCAGGCTCGGAACTCCTTTGCCGCGGTAGCAGCACACTCTTCGTCAGAAATTCAGTGAGGGCTTCGATCGTCGGGTAATTAAAAACCAAAGTGGCATTGACGGCCTTGCCAAACTCTTCGCCCAAGCTTTTGCGGACACGCCGCCGGAATTCCACCGCCAAAAGCGAATCCATGCCATACGACGACAGTGAGCGCCGCGGATCCAATTCGGTTTTCGCATCCAGCGCCAAAACCTCGCGCAGTAATTTTTCGACCTGCACCTGAGTTTGTACTCTCTTCTCGGCCTCCGCTAGGCCCGCAATCTTATCCCACAGTCCGCCGCCAACGGCCGAGACTACTGGCGTTTTAACTAGCGCAGGCTTCGTAGGCGTCACTTGGCCGCGGTCAATCACATTGGCAAAGAACGCCACTTCACGAGCCAGCAATTTTTCATGGTAAAACTTGTCCCACCAGATGGGGGCGACGACAATGCCAGGCGCACTGTTTTGCTCCGCGCGCGCGCAGGCCTCGGCAAAAGCCGCAAAACCCTGATCCTTAGTGATAAACTGAAGTCCGCCCTGTTCGAGCTGTTGGATATGGGACTTTTCAAGTTTTGCGGCCAAACCGATTTCAGCCCACGGCCCCCAACCAAGACTTAGCGCCGGCAGACCCAGGCTGCGTCGGTAGTTGGCGAATTCATCCAGAAATATATTGGCGGCCGCATAGTTGGCTTGTCCTGGCGTTCCCACCACCGAGGCCACCGAAGAAAACATGACGAAGCGATCGAGCGGAACCTCAAGGGTGTGGCGATGCAGATTCCATGCACCATTTACCTTAGACGCCATAACGTCCGCGTAGGCTTGCCAATTCTGCTTGGCGAGCGAGGTGTCGTGTAAAACGCCAGCGGCGTGAATGACGCTGCTCAGGCGAGGCATAGCCTTGAGACTGCGCATAATCTTGATGACGTCTTCTTCCTTGGCCACATCGGCACGAACCACGCAGATGGTCGCGCCGGCGCGCATGTATGCGGCAATGGTTTTCAGCGTTTCGTCGCTGGGATCGCGGCGTCCGGCGAGCACAAAGTTTTTTGCGCCCCGAGCAATCATCCAACCCACCAAACCCAAGCCCAATCCGCTCAGGCCACCGGTGATCAAATGGGAAGTGTCGGCGGCAAATTGCATGTCACCGGCCAAGGCCTGCATAGGCTGGCGCTGAAGACGCGCCACCCGCCGGGCCTGACCATGCAAAGCCACTTGATCTTCGGCGGTGAAGTGCAAAATCTCTTCAAATAGCGCCTCGGCATTGGCCCCGCCGTCCAAGTCGATGGTTTGCAAGCGTAACTGCGGCGCCTCCGCGCGCGCCACTCGCGCCAATCCCCAAACCGGCGATTGCGCCAGAACACCGGGACCACATTTGCCGCTTGCAGCTTGCGCCCCGCGTGTCACCACACTCAGGGGCGTATTGGCAAAAGTTTTTTGCTCCAATAGTGCCTGAATCAAACAGATTGTACGGCCGTATGAAATCTTATGGAGCTGAGAAAAATCCGCGCTCGGCGCCTGCAACTTGCTGCTGGCAAAGGAGCCCGGCATTTCCGCGTCCAGGGCCAGAAAACTTACCACCCGCGAAAATTCCCGGCCGGCGACCAAGGCCGAAGCCGCATTCAAGGCGCGAGAATAATCTTGTGGATCACCGGCATTGAATGAAAATGTGCCGGGGCTCGAATTGAGATTGTCGGCGACAATAAAGGTGGCCTCGATATTTCTGGCTTTGCAGACTTTGGCAAACTCCTCCGCCGTATGGTCCTGACCCGTGACAATGAGCCAGGGGCCTTGGGCATCCTTTTGCACCGATGTGACTCGTGCGACCTCAGGCCAATTCACCTGGTAGAACCAGCTAGCGAGAGGGATACGGCTTGGTTTGCGCGCGGCCTCACTAAACAATGTCGTCTGACTCGCCACCACGGCCACGAAATCGCGAATTTCCACCAGGATTTTTCCACTCTCGTCCATAAGGCGCAGGTCGGCGCGAGTGGTCTTTCCTCCAACTTCCGCTGGCATTGCGAAGTGAACATGACACCAAACATCCACCAATGGAGTTTCGATGAATGTGACGCTCTCAATACTTACGGGCAAGAAGGGCTTAGGACCATCGCCACTAATGAGGAGCGGAGCCAAAATCACTTGAAAACAAGCGTCGAGGAGCGCCGGGTGAAGCTTTATGCCTTTGCGTTTCAGTTCGGGATCAAATTTGATAAGTGCGAGAAAATCCTGCTGCGTGGAATCCTGCCAAATTTTTTGCACGCCCTGAAAATGTGGACCGTACTCTACGCCCAAAGTGCGGGTGAAATCATAGAGCGCCTCCCTTGCGACTTCTTGCGTGAGGCGGCCACGCAATTCAGCGAGGTCGGAACTTGAGGGCAGCTGAGCCAATCTTTCTTCTTGCAGAACCGCACGCCCGCGCGCGTGCACCTGCCAAGCGGCTCCCGCCTCACCGCCCGCGGCTTTGCTTAAAATCCGGAATGCAAAGTTATTATTTTCTTTGGCCAGGACTAGCTGCACATCGCGGATCTCTCCGCTGCGCAAAATCATGGGCGCTAAAATTTCAATGCCTTCGAGCCCATAGGCGGCGCTACCTGTGGTGGCGGTGGCGGCGCTAACGGCCGAGAGCGCCATATCCACATAGGCTGCACCGGGTACCACGATTTCGCCAAAGACCTGGTGATCGAGCAGAAACGCGCCGACCGATTCGGTACGGTCAGGTGCAAGAGAACCATAGAACACGACTTCACCGGCACGCTCTGAAGATTCCAAGCGATTGCCTAAAAAGGCCGGCATCCCTTCGCGCGCCGGCATTTCTCGTGCTAAACCTTTTTGGCCCTCGATCCAATAGCGCTGCTTTTGAAACGGATAGGCGGGAAGAGGAATGCGCTTGTGAGTAGAGGTGGCAAACTTTTTCCAATCTACTTTATAGCCTTGAGTGTACATTTCACCCAAGGATTCGAGCAGCTGATCCCAATCTTCACGATCTTTTTTGAGGGTGGGTAGCCATGAAGCACTCATGCCCTCGGGCAATTGTGCTTTACCGATTCCCACCAATGTCGTGCCGGGCGCCATTTCAATAAAATGCCGGCAACCCTCCGCAAAAAGGGTGGCAATCCCGTCCGTAAAACGCACGGAATGGCGCAAGTGGCGACGCCAATAGCCAGCCTCGCTCATTTCCATATCGACTCTTTGCCCGCTGACGTTGGAAATAATGGGAATGTTGGGCTTGTGATAGGTAATTTCGCGGGCCACGGCTTCAAACTCATCCAGGATCGGATCGACGAGGGGAGAATGCGACGCCCAACCGATTTGTAGCAGTTTAACTTGCACGCCACGGGCTGCAAATATGTCCAGAACCTTACGCACAGTTTCGCGCTTGCCGGAGATGACCGAACTCTCGGGACCGTTGAGGACTGCGATGGAAACCGTATCACGATATTCCATGATCTCTTTGGCAACGTCGGCCTCGCTTGCCGCGATCGCACCCATTTCCCCCGGCGCCGTTTTAGTTTGCACCAATTGTGCCCGGCGCACGATGAGTTTAAAGGCGTCTTCCAAACTGAAGACGCCGGCAATGCAGGCCGCGATGTACTCGCCCATACTGTGGCCAAGCAGTGAAGTGGGTCGAACGCCCCAGGAAAGCCAAAGTTGTGCCACTGCGTATTCCACCGCACACAGCGCGGATTGCGCATAGAGCGGTTCATTGACCAGTGTGGTTTGTTCGCGCGGATCAAACAAAACCTGACTCAGCGGTTTGTCGAGGTAGGGCCGCAGGACCGCCTCACATCGCTCGATCGCGGCCCGGTAAGCGGGATGGTGGTCATAGAGTTGCTTGCCCATATTGAAATATTGCGAGCCCTGTCCGGCGAATAAAAATGCCACAGTGTGGGCATCATCGGTTCGCGCCTGGGCCGTCACAATACCTGGTCCAGGCTCGCCGTTACAAAAAAGCGTCAGCTTTTCCTGCAGCTGCTCCGGCGTTGCGGCGACCAGAGCCAAACGCTCTTTGAAATGCGAGCGGCAAAGTGCCGCGGAATAACACAGATCCTCGATGGTCATTTTAGAATTTTGCGTCAGATGTTGGCGGTAACTCTGCGCCAGCTCCGTCAACGCCGCGCGGGTTTTGCCTGAAATCACCAGCAAATGTTTTGGCCTCGCGCTGACTTTCGCTTCGACCGGCTGAACCGGTGGAGCCTCCTCGAGAATAATAAACGCATTGGTTCCGCCGATTCCCAAACCGTTCACGGCCGCACGGCGGGCGCCCCCCTTGCTCGTCCACGGATTCAATGCTGTATTCACGTAAAAAGGGCTGTTTTTGAAATCGATGCGAGGATTGGCTTTGTTAAAATTAACGATCGGGGGAATTTCACGATGCTGTAAACATAAGACTGTCTTGATCAGGCTGGCCACTCCGGCCGCCACATCCAAATGGCCAAAATTAGTTTTGACCGAGCCCACGGCGCAAAATTGGTTTTCTTTGGTGAATTTGCGAAACACTTGGGAGAGTGCGCCGATTTCAACCGGATCTCCCATGGCCGTGCCGGTACCGTGGCACTCCACATATTGCAAAGTTTCGGGACTCACATCCGCTAAGGCAAACGCCTCCGAAATGCAGCGGACTTGGCCCGGACCACTTGAGGCGGCATAGCTCAGTTTAACCCCGCCGTCATTGTTGACGACAGAACCTTTGATCACGGCGAGGATATTATCTTGGTCCCGAACGGCATCGTCCAAAAGTTTAATAAGCACCAGTCCCATGCCGCTGCCAAAGACAATGCCTGTAGCCTTTTCATCAAAAGCGCGGCAATGACCGTCGTCCGAAAATACTCCGCCTTCATCTTTAACATAGCCGGCAAATTGGGGGATGCGAACATTGACTCCACCGGCCAGGGCCATGTCACATTCACCATTCAGCACACTCTGACAGGCCATGTGAATGGCAACCAATGAAGTCGAGCAAGCCGACTGCACCACGATGCTGGGCCCGCGCAAGTTCAATTTATACGAAATCCGAGTTGCTAGAAAATCCTTATCGTTGCCCAAATGCTGAAAACTCGCCGTCGCCCCCCGCATCTCTGGATAAGACTCAAGACAGTTCAACAGGTAATTGGTGACCACCCCGCCCGAGCCCGCAAACACTCCCACCGAACCATCCACCCGGTCCGGATCATAACCTGCGTGTTCAAAGGCCTTCCATGCGCACTCTAAAAGCAAGCGCTGCTGGGGATCGAGAAACTCAGCCTCACGCCGGGAAAAACCAAAAAATTCCGCGTCAAACAGGTCGATGTTTTCTAGAATCGGAGCGGCCTTAACGTAGTCAGGACTTTTTAACATCTCTTCGGGGATTCCCGCATTGAGCAATTCCTGCTCTGAAAAAAAGCGCACGGATTCGCGCCCCTGCTTTAAATTTTCCCAGTATTCATCGATATTCTTTGCGCCCGGAAAGCGCCCAGCCATGCCGATGATCGCGATATCTCTCATGTCCAAAGTCCCCCGTTAAGCCAGCGGTGAATTTTTTCCCGGAAGTAAAATCACGGAATGCATGTCTAAAAACAATTCTAAGCAACGTTTTGTGAACTCCATCCACACCGGCTCGCGGGCCGCCTCGGCACGGGCTCGCATACGCGCATTCAGGTCGGGATAAACCCACAGCATTTTGACTTGATCTGGAGTGCCTGAAAGAACTGACCAAAGACCGACTGGGCGCGAGTACTTCTCACGTACGGGAAGAGCTTCGTGCAATAGTCTGAGCCATTGCGGGACCGTGCCCGGGCGTAAGCGGTAGGTGCGTAGTTCATAAATGTTACCTGCGGAAGGCGGTTTCCGCAGGGGCATCTCGGGCTGCAGGAGCGTGACTTCGCGTGAGCGGACGCCACTTATTGCCTGCGGTCGCGGGCCCTCAAAAGGTCCATTCCAAAGATACACGGCTTGATTGAGCACGCCAAATTCGCTGCTCCAAAAGCCTTCCAACTGACGAACCGCAGGGGATTGTTGAGCCGTGGACCAAGTATGGTCCATGACTTCGCTTACGGTACCCGGAGTCACACTCTCAATGCAAAGCTCATGTTTCATCCAGCCCGCCCATCACTAGGCCGACCGGCGCGCTAATTTGCGTTTGATGCGAGCGCTATCCGCGTCGTTTGCATCGTCTGTGGCTGCCGGTTTCAACGTGCCTTTTAAACCTTTTTCGTAGAGGTCGCAAATGTCCTTGACCGTGCGGATATCCGTTATCGACGCCAAATTTTGTGAGAACGGATCAAATTTGAAGGACGACTCGAGAAACGCCGTTAAGGTCGCGACATCCAGGGAACGCAAGCCCAAATCCTCGACCACCCGGTGGTGAAATTCGACCGTCTTAAGCGGAATGCTTTGCTCATGGCAAACGCGCTGAATGCATTCCATCACAGTTTTTTCTATTTCATTGCGTTTCATTTTCCCGATCCTCTTTTTAGCATGTTATGCCGCCATCGATCACCACCGTCTGCCCGGTGATAAAGCGCGCTTCGTCAGAAATTAGAAATTTGATCGCCCCAGTCACATCCGCGGATTTCCCCAGCCGCCCCATGGGAGTTCGGCGAATAATTTGGTCACGCTGGTCCGGGTTGAGCTTTTCCGACATGTCCGTCTCGAGATAGCCTGGAGCGACGGAATTGACCCGAATCCCCCGCCCACCCAATTCACGCGCCAAACCACGGGTAAAGCCATCGAGTCCGGCTTTGGTGGCGCTATAGACTGAAAGCCCAGAGTAGCCGCGGATTCCGATGATAGAAGAAATATTAATGATCGAGCCGGCGCGGGCTTGCAGCATGAATTTGGCGCAACTGCGAGCCAAGCGTATTGCACCTTCGAGATTCAAACCAAGGAGTGAAGAAATGTCTTCCGTGCGCATAAGCGTAAGCACGCCGTCAATCGCAATACCGGCGTTGTTCACTAGCGCATCAATGCGGCCTTCGCGTTCGAAGATCTCATTGACGTAATGCTCGACGCTTTCAAAATCAGTGCCGTCAATGGCGCGCCAGGAGAATCTTTGACTTTCAGGGCCGGCCATCAAGCTAGTTACAAATTCAGTTTGCGAACGGCTAAAGGTGTAAACAATGTCACCTTCAGCCAATAGCTCGGCGACTATGGCTTTGCCCAGGCCGCGGCTCCCACCACTGACGACGACGACTCGAGGCTTTTTGGACTGGGTTACATTCATACTTATTTCCTGTTGCTTTAACCATCGGCATTCTTTTACATTTTTTGAACTGTCTTAGACTCGACTAGGCCTGCGACCAGCAAGTCATCGAGCCTCTAAATAGGTCCTTGAGGTTTTCTTTGGTTACCTCGCGCGGCGCGAGTCCGATCAGACGCTGCTGGTATGAAAACACACCTTCGGCCAGTCGGTCCGCATCACCTTCTTGATAGCCCATCGCTTGCAGCCCGTTGGGAATACCCGTGGCCTTCATGAGCTGCACCACCGTGGCGGCTAAAATTTCGCCGGCGTCTTCGAGTTCCGCACCTTTGGTGTCGGCTCCTAAAAACCGCGCGCACTCGAGATGCCGGTCGGGACAAGCTGAGGCCGAAAAGCGAAACGCCGCGGGCGCGTTCACAATCACCGACATGCCATGGGGAATGATCGGGGCATCGGTGGCATAGCCCTCACAACGAAAACTTTTATTATAGCCTGAAACCGCGTAAGACATTCCATGCGGAAGTTGAGTCCCGGCGTTGCCCAAGGCTGTGCCCGCCATGGCTGCTGCAAAAATCATCGCATCGCGCGCTTCATGATCGCCGGGGTCGTTGTAGGCCCTAACAAAGTACTTTCCCATCTTTTTCAGCGCCGCCTCGCAACCGATATCACTCCATGGGTTGGCACCCTGCAAATAGGGTCGATGAAAAGTAGACGCGGGACGCACCGGCCGGGTGTAAGGCCTTGCGGTATAAGATTCAATGGCGTGCGACAACACATCAAAGCCGCTAGCGGCCACCACAGGTTTGGGCAGTGAATAAGTCGTTGTGGGATCGATCAACCCGAGCGAAGGCTTCATGACTTTGCCGGACACAATCAACTTCATGCTTAATGGCAAATACTTGAAAACAGCGGCAGCCGTAGCCTCCGTACCCGTCCCGCAGGTGGTCGGACACGCAATGTGCGGTTCGAGCGGTCCAGGAATGGGAGAGCCCGCTCCGATCGGCGGGCGCATATAATGCAAAAGATTTTCTGGGTAAGTGGCGAGGAGATTGGCAATTTTGCAAGTGTCAATGACCGAGCCCCCACCGACTGAAACATAGCCATCAAAACTGCCGCTGACCGCGAAGCGTGCCGCATCGAGAACCGAGGCATCGGTTGGTTCCACATGCACGTCCGCAAAAATCTCGACCTCGATTTTTGCATCCTTTAGGGCCTGAAGTGCATCGGCTACGCATTGTAGAGAACGCACTGTCCGATCGGTAAACAGAGCCACGCGTGACATTTTTAGCGCCTTGGCATGCTCTCCGACTTCCAAAATCACGCGTGGACCATAGGAAATGATCGAGGTGTCCACTGAAAACGCGGACTCATGTCCACTATGAATAGCGTAGTAATGACGACAAGCCATGAAGTTCTCCTGTTGGACTCCGAAGGTACCGGTTGGACATCAGCGCTGCAACTTGTAGCTGGAGGTGTGTTTAATTTTATCAAATTCAAAAAGCCTGGGGATTGCATAGTAGGGCAATTTCAGTTTACACAGCTCAATGATTTCAGCGCGGATGATTTCGGGGTCCTTGCTCGGATCGAGAAAAATTTTAGCCTTAAGGATATTTCCGGTGATTGGATTTTTTTGCCCACTCACCACGGCCTCTAAGATTCCGGGAATAGTGCGGATAACATTTTCCACCAACATGGGATTGACCTTAAATCCCCCGACGTTCACCACAAAATCGCGGCGTCCCAAAAACAAGACTCGGTCCCCGCGGATCTCAACCAAATCCCCAGTCGAGAACCAATCCTCGCGGATAGTGCTGGGGGTCTTGATGCTGGAGTTTTGCGCCAAATAGCCCAGCATCGCTCGGTTAGTCGGGCGCGCATAGAGCTCGTCATTTTCGATTTTCAAGTTTACACCGTCTATCAGATTGGCCGGAAACCCCTCACGCTCATCCGTAACCGTTAAACTGGCCCCAAGTTCGGTCGAGGCATAAATTTGGGTGATTCTGATGTTAGGACAGTTTTCTTTTAAGGAATTGATCAGCTGTTGGTCCACGATCTCACCACCTAAGGTGACCTTTAACAAAGTGTCCAGCGTGCGCCCGGCGGACGACAACAACAGGCTGCGAGCGTAGGTCGGCGTGCAATTAAGATATTGGACCTTATACTTGATCAGCGCTTCGATATCGTTTGCCATGCCCGGTGGAAAAGTTTTTGGCACGATCAGACAGCCGGCATTTAAGAAACACTGAAGAAAAACCTGCGTGCCGGCAAAGTTCGTCACGTGATAACCCATCATCCACTTACGACCGTGAAACCGGCTGTGGATTGTGACTGCATTAGCCAGGCCCTGCCAGCTTTGCTGCACACACTTTGGCATTCCCGTAGTGCCCGAGGTCAGCAGACACACCAGGGGCTGTGGCGACACTGAGCGGATCGGCTTGCGCTCGGACTTCGCATGGATCTGAATTTGCCCGTCCTTGGCCGAAATGAGTGCATCACCATTGAATTCGCTTAGAAAACCGGTGGCGCGTCCAATTTCAGTAAAGGTCGAAACTAAAATAGTCTCGGCGATCACTGAGCTACTGGCTATCATCAAGGCCACGTCATCCACTGTCCTGCCATCGAGATAGAGCAGTATACGCTGGCCGGTGTAGGGCTTGACCACTTTACTGTAATGGTTAACCTTTTCTTGCAACTGCAACCACGTCACCTGCTCGTCCATAAGGATCAGAGCCGGATCATCCGGAAACTCCAGGGCATTTTTTTTCACAACCGCAATTAGCAAACGTCACTCCTCGACACTTAAATTTTAACAGTGAAGCGACTCCGCAAGCAATAAACCTACGGCCAGTTTAAAGTGGCATGTGCAGCAAAGGCCAAATTAGTTTAGAGTCCGCGAGCGCAAACTAGACGCCACCCTTGCTAACGCAATGGATTTTAGTCTATCATTACAACCAAGCCTAAACGCTGTGGACGCTCGCGGCTTAGAGGAAAAACTTATGGCGACGGTACTGATTGTCGATGACTCAGAAACTCTGCGCAGCCAATTGCGCAAACATCTTGAACAGGCTCAACTCACCGTGTTGGAAGCGGTCGATGGTGTGGATGGTTTGGAAAAATACCGGAGCCATCCCGAAATCAAGCTGGTTATTTGCGATGTCAATATGCCGAATATGGATGGCATGACTATGATCGAAAAGGTGCGACAAATCGAGGCCGGAAAAAATATCCCCGTGCTGATGCTCACTACGGAAAGCGGCGCGGATCTAAAAGCCCGCGGCAAAGAACTTGGCCTCAGAGCTTGGGTGACTAAGCCGTATGTGGCTGAGACGCTGGTTGCGGCCGTAAAGAAACTGGTTCAATAGTTCTATTTGTATTGCACCAGAAAAAATGTCACATCGTCTTCCAGCTCATATTTCAGGCTAAACTCACTTACGACGTGATCGACATGTTCTGCCACTTCTCGCACATTGGCGCCGTTTTTCATAAAATCGCCCACCAGTTTGTAAATTCTCCGGGCGCCGATTTTGCGATTGCTCTCATCCACCACCAAATCCAGCAAGCCATCGGAATAAAAAAACAAGCGGTCTCCGGGATGTAAAAAAATACTTTGTTGGTGGTACTCAATGTCGCGTTCCAACCCTAACAAATTCCCAGGTGTGGTGGGTCGAATCTTAATCAAACTCGATGCCTCGTGACCGGTTTGCGCGGGAAAGAAAAGCAGCGGGTCGTGGGCAGCGAAGCCATAGGTAAATTCGCCCGTGGTGCCATTTAAGACGCCAACGATGGAGGTCATGCAGCTTTGTCGATTGGCCAGGTCGATCATGGTATTATTGAGCGTCGCAAGAATCTTTGCCGGTGATTTTGTCGAGATCACCGCGTCCACCGACAGCACCGCGCGCGCGGCACTCGCCAGCAGCGCCGCCGAAGCGCCATGGCCAGTCACATCGGCAATGCAAACCAGCAACTGATCATCGATTTGCTTATAAAACCACAGATCGCCACCACATTCTGAAGCCGAACGGTAGCGTCCTGAAACCGTTGCGAAGGCAAAACTCGCTTCAGGCGGAGGCAACAATGTTTCTTGCACGGCCTTCGCCGTTTTGAGCTCAATTTGCATTCGTGCCTTTTGCTGCATCGTGGTCTTAAGCTCGGATACATCGACCGCGAAGACCGTCACCAAACTGAACTTGACCTCGTACTCGTGGCGCAAGGGTACCAGATACCAAACAAACGTTCGCTTTTGTTTGAGCCCGTCCAGTTCCAGCTCAAATTCATCCGAGGCTTTGCCCGCGGCGATTAAACCTTGCAGCCGGGCCTGAAAGATGGTCCAGTTCGCAGCCGAAAATAGGGGTGCGATCGACTCCCCTAAAAGATGTTCCTGGCCAACCTCTATAAGATTTCCAAGATATTTATTGCCGCGATAGACCTGTCCGCTTTTGTCGACCACACTAAACAGTGCGGGCAACCCGTCCAGCATTTTTTCGCCGCGCAGATGCGCGCGTTCAAAGAGATGAATGATGTGGTGAACGGATTGAACGTCGCGATTTAAATCCATTTAAAAAAACTCCACCTTTCCCCAACTCTCTTCCAGTTCGCTCGCATTGAAGAAAAATTTTATCGGATTAAAAATCTCAAAGTGAACCGCGCAATAGACCCGGGCTATGCCGTTGTCCAGAATCCATTTGTCCTCAAAGCAGCTGCCGCTTGAACTGCGCGGAAAAAAAACTTCGTCAAAACCGCGCGTGACCAACGGCAAACTTGTGCCGATTTGAATTTGATTGTTTTCCAGTAAGATTTTAAGCCCACCCATGGTGAGATTGCAAAACTCCTTAAAAAAATCCAAAATTCGCTCTTCGGTCAGGGACGAGACCTCCGCCAAGCCGCGGCCAAACCCAGGCCCATCTTCACTCATAAAGTGACACTTAAAAGTAATGCGCATATCCCGTCCCGCCCCGAGAATAAGGCTCATCCAATGGGCCTTGACCAGATCGCTGGAATCGTCCTCAAGCAAACGCACGTTGGCATCATTGGCGTGAGCGGCTAAGCGCGACGCAGAGAGGCTGCGCACGGCGGATTTTAGCGCCTCAACAACGGTCAAATCTGTGACTGGCGAGTTTTCCAAATTCTAAGCTTCCTTGCACACCTACCACGATGGTAAAGCATTTGTGTTTGTCTCTCAATGAGATCAGTCCCAAAAGCAAACAAAGGTCGCAGGCGAATCGGTTATATTTCTAGCTTTTAGTCTTGGTTCACCTCTGACTTTGGCCGATAGAAAGCTCATGGGTGCTCTCCAGGTCGATATGTGGACATTAAAACTGGACGAGGTTCGGGCCCTGACGCCGGCGGAAATTGCCGGTACTCTGAGCCACCTAGAATTGCAAAGGGCTGAAGGCATAGGCCACGTTGAGACCCGTCTTCAATTTATTGGTGGGCGCTGGCTGCTGCGCCAACTTTTGACCCGCACTTTAGTCTCGCGTTCGCCCCGGCAATGGGAGTTTACCTTTAACGCCTGTGGCAAACCATCACTGGTCGGTTTCGCTGGGATGCATTTCAATATTTCCCACACTCAAGGCCTGATTGTGTGTGCTTTGAGCGAAGAGCGCGCGATCGGAGTCGACATTGAATCGCTGAAGCGCCAGGTTTCCTGGCGTGAAGTCGCCGGCGATTATTTTACTCCCCGTGAAATTGACGATATTGAAGACACTACTCCTCAAGCTCAGTGCACAAAATTCTTTAAGTACTGGACCCTCAAGGAGAGCTTGCTCAAGGCCATGGGCCTTGGCTTCACGGCGCAGCCGCGGAATATTTCTTTTTTACTCGCGCCCGATGTGCAGGTTCACTTTGCGCCGCGGTTTCTCTACCAAGACCCCACCGCCTGGCAATTTCAGCTTTTTGAGTTTGGCGGTGAGTATCAAGGGGCCCTCGCGCTAAAGGCGGATGCGGGTGGGGAGCGGGCGGAGATTCGAGTGCGTCAGGGGATCGCGGCCCTAAGCCCCCTCAGGCTGAATTACTCTCCTTGAGCGTCGATACTGCACAGGTAGAGGGAGAAGAAGGCTGCGAAAGTGCTCGCGCCTTTTTTGGTCCGCACTGGACTGCGCACATTGTTTGCGAAAAAATGTAGTTTTTGTCGAATCATGATTTTCAAACGTACGGTCACAGATGCTGACGCAAAGAGCGGTAAACTCGTCTTCTGCTTCCACTTTGATCGCTGGTTTCTCACAGCTTGGCACTTGGATCGCGACAACGTTGAAGCCGTGAAAAAGAATTAAGCCTAAAAGGGTATAGCGAATGCGGAAGTCCACGACTTCTCTTCGGGAGTTTGCCAATGATTCTCAATATGATACGGCATTTTCGGAAACAAACTCGACGGCGGGCGGGCGCAGTTTCGCACCCTATCCCTTCGGGGGGCGGGCCAATACTCCAAGAATGTCCGCATCAAAGCTCAGCTGCTGAGCTTGCGGCGGTTCAGGTGGAATCGCGACAGGCCTAGGCGCGGATCGATTGGCCGCGGCTATGAGATGCAAAATAAACGCTTTTTGAGTTTCCTCGGAAGAACCCGGTTTAAAGCCCATGTCCTGCATGATTTCGCCAATTCGTCGCATAATGCCTCCTTGCGACTCTGTTATCGGCAGAAGGCGCGCTTTCATGAAAAAGCCCTAGCCATGCGCATCGTCGCTGGCCCCGTCTAGACGGGATCGACATACTTAAGCCCATGGGATATTCTCTCTCACATCTGCGCCAGCTTGAGGCCGAAAGCGTGCACATCCTGCGCGAGGTCGCGGCCGAATTTGAGCGTCCGGTGATTCTTTCTTTCGTCGGCAAACGCGATTAGTTGGCTGAACAGGGAACGTAATCCGCGCATCCCCAGCTGCTCTTGATCGTGCACCAATCGCCCGAATCCCGCTGCATCAACCCACACGCGCCCTCGCCCTGGCAAACCGGATATTCTTCGCAGCCCCATTTGAAGTTAGTCGAACAAACCAAGCCTGAAACCGTGGTGATCGTGCTACAGAAGGATTTTTCGCGCGCCGAAAATAGATCTGCAGAAGCGGTGACGGAAATAAATAGTACAATGAGGATGAATTGCTTTGTCATGGCTGCCCCCAAAAATGTCTGAATGCAGTCAACTTAAAGGAAATGGTGGGGTGGTTCCATTATGAAACACCATTCTGTAAAGAAGACAACGGTGTTAGACTGCAGCACGTCACGCTAGTTTCAAACTGTTTCAAACTGAGACGTTGTCACCTCCATGCTCACCCGACCAAAGCTTTGACAGGGGTGGATTGCAGTTCGGCCCACTTAGTAAAGCCTCGCGTCAGCACTGAAATTGCATTTTATTTCAGCATGATAAGAAATCTCAAAATCATTCTAATCGTCGCCATCACCACGGTCGGACTCACGGCTCGCGCCCACCAGGAAAGTGCCGACGAATCACTGAGTTTGTCGGATACGCAGCGACAAACGCGACTGAGTCACGCCCATGAGCTTTTGGGCAAGTATTATAAGGGAAGCTCGGTGCAGTCGGGCGAGCGCGTGAACAAGATCAATTCCAAAATCTACCTCTGGACTCTTGAGCGCCTGCCCAAAAAATATAAGAAGCAGTATAAAAAGATTGCTCAGGCGGTGATTGATCAGGGCGCGAAGTATCAATTTGATCCGGTCTTCTTACTTTCGGTCATTCAAAACGAAAGTAAATTTGATCCCAATCGTTTAGGATCACTGGATGAGATCGGCTTGATGCAGATTCGGCCCAGCACCGCCAAGTGGATCACAGAAAAATTTGATCTCAAATTTAAAGGTGATGCCAGCTTGCATGATCCGATCGAGAATATTAAAATCGGCGCGGCCTATATGAACTACCTTCGCAACCGCTTCGATTCCCATGCGCAGCTTTATATTTCGGCTTACAACATGGGCAAACGCAACGTCGACCATGCCTTAAAAAACAACGTATGGCCGAAGGACTATGCCAACGCGGTGATGCGCTTCTACATCGATTTCTATTCTGAAATTAGGGATGCGCAACACAAGGTCAAAGCCGTTAAATTCGCGGCCATCTAGTACCACTGCTCTGGCATAGTTACTGCTTAGCTTTTACCTCTTGAGCCCATCACTTCGCTCAAAAGGACTCTGATGCAATTATTTCTGTTCACTCTCTTTTGTGTCCCAATTTTCCCCGCTTCACAGGCTGAGGTGGTGGCCCAATTTGAGGGTTTGAGCTTGGACCGTTCGCACTCCCTTCAGGTGCGTGACCGGCGCTCCACTCTCGCTCTGAGCTACTTGCAGTACACAGTCCTACTGGAGGCCCTTGTGGCACGCCGCAAACTGGCGCTGCAAGACGCCAAGCTCGGGATTGCGGCACAAATTCCGCTTATCTATGTGCAGGCCTCCCTCGACGATTTTCAATTGAGCGAAACTTACAATCTGGGTTTTGCCAAAGGCGGACAACTGGAAGTCAACGCAACGCAGTTCGGCTTGCTGGCTCTGTTGTTCTCGGCGAAAGATCCACTGACCGTTAACGAGCTGGCCGTACAAATGGGTTCCGACTTCGAACCAGATCAGGTGCGGCTGGAAATAGCCCGGGTCAATGAAATGACGGTCAAAGCCATTCGCCGCTCGGTGGTGGTCGACGTCAACGGTGAACTTGCGCTTTATCAGGAAGTCCAAGAAGACATCGGTAGCATTCTCTTGGGCTTTGACCGCGGCGGACGAGGTTTGGTTTATCACGGACATTTGGTGCCGCTCACGCTTAAGCAACAACAACTGATGAAATTCATTTTTCAGTCTCCTCACCAGGTCGCCCCTTACGCCGCCATTGCCGAGCATATGAGGTGGGACGGAAGCCATCCCGAACGTAAACCGCGTCTGTTTATGCGCGATATCGCGACCCG
The DNA here is from genome assembly GCA_025354795.1 of Pseudobdellovibrionaceae bacterium. Lineage (GTDB taxonomy): Bacteria > Bdellovibrionota > Bdellovibrionia > Bdellovibrionales > UBA1609 > JALHOQ01. The sequence continues at coordinate 17,848 of JANXMF010000124.1, read as the reverse complement.
CGTCGTTACTCGGACGGGACTGCCGCTTTTGTCGGCGGAACGCGGCGTCGGGCTTAAGCTTTCTGTCGTGGAAGCCGTGCAGCCGCCGGAAAGTGCGATGACTCCGCTGTGGTTACGCGGTATGGTCTTGAGCGGCATGGAACGGTATGTTTTTGAGAAATTAGAACTTACGTTTCATGAAGCCGAAGAAATCTTGCTGATCCCGACTGCGAAATTTTTGGCGATGGGGCTATCATTGACTGAACTGGATCACATACTAAACGCGATCAACGAGCATTATTTGCAGATTCGGCCGCAACCGTTGATCAGCTTTTACCGAACTTATGTTCAAGGCTATCGCCTGCAATCGAACCTAAGCCAGCACACGGCGCGCTTTGAACCGTGCGCGGACGAACTCTTGAACGTCGACAGGGGCACACCATTTTAACGGAGCGTAACTATCGAACCAGCCTGTGTTGGCTACGGCGCGATTTGCGCCTAATCGATCATCACGCTTTGGCCCGCGCCTGCGCCACATCCGATCAGGTGCTGGTCGCTTTTATTTCCGCACCCGATGACTTCGCACCCGTGCAGAACGAATTTGTGCTGGCTGCGCTCGCGGCACTCGATGCGCAGTTACGACGGCACGGGTCGGCCCTGCTACACCTTACGGGTAAGCCCGAAGCGGAACTCCTCAAGGTGCTCAAGCAGCATCAAATCGAAGCCGTGTTTTGCAACTGGGAGTGTGAGCCCGCGGCCAAGCAGCGAGACGTGGCGGTCGCCCGCAAATTGGCGAAGGCGGGTGTGGAATTTCACCGGCTCAAGGACCATGTGATCTTTGCCGGCGATGAGATCTTGAAAGCGGACGGCACACCCTACCGGGTTTTCACTCCCTATAAAAAGGCCTGGCTTGCCCGACTCACGTCGGCTTGCGTGAGCGAACAGCGGCCAGACTTGAATAAACTATTTAAATTTACTGCGAAGGCGGTTTCACTTGACCTCCCGCCGCTAGCTAAAGCCAAAGATCTACTAAAAACATTTACTCGCAAGATCGGGCGCTACGCGGAGGCCCGTGACTTCCCAGCCGTGGACGGCACATCAAAGCTCTCGGTACATTTGCGTTTTGGCACGATCTCGATCCGCACTTGCGTCCGAGCCTGCGTGGAGGAGCAAAACCCAGGCGCTCAAACTTGGCTGACCGAACTGATTTGGCGCGAGTTTTACCATATGATCCTCGATCGTTTTCCCGAAGTGGAGACGATGGCGTTTCAGGCCAAATATCGCCAGCTCCAGTGGCCGGGCTCCGCGCGCCATTTCAAAGTCTGGTGCGCGGGAGCCACTGGCTATCCACTGATCGACGCGGCCATGCGCCAATTGAACCAAACTGGATGGATGCACAATCGCTTGCGCATGGTTACCGCCAGTTTTTTGGTTAAGGACCTCCTGGTGGATTGGCGCTTAGGCGAAAGTTACTTCGCCTCCAAACTAATCGATTTTGATTTAGCGGCGAACAATGGCGGGTGGCAGTGGTGCGCCTCCACCGGCTGTGATGCGCAACCCTATTTTCGCACCTTCAATCCTACCGTCCAGTCCGAGCGTTTTGACCGCAACGGTGATTTCTTACGCCGCTACTTACCGGAATTGCACTCGCTATCTGACCGCGCGATCCACGCCCCCCACGCCGCCAAGACCTTGCCGGTCGGGTTTCGTTTAGGGCGCGATTACCCAAAGCCCATTGTCGATCGCCGCGCGCAGCGGGTGAAGGCACTCAAATTATTCAGGACGTGAGCCTATACGGGCAGTGTTTACAGCCACATTCACAACAGTAACCGCGTTTTTTCAAGTAAGCCGCGGTGAAAGTCAGCAGTCCCCTCACGGGATCAATGTAGAAGTCTTCGCCTTCCTTGAGTTCCTCTTTGCGCGGCTGCTCGTCATTCATTGCGCTTGGCCTATGGCCTTTTTCATTGCAGTGCCTTTGGGTGTGGAGGCCGTGCCCCTCGTGCACTAAAATATGGGACCGAAGCGATCGTCGAGCATCTTGGTTTTGAATCGCCCGAGTGAGCGCGGCCCCAGACGCTCGTCAATCCAGGCCTGCAGAGATGATGCCATTTCGTCATCCTCCTGACCAAATGCCGCGCAGAGCGCGGTACGGATGTAACCATTTTCGTTGGCGACGCCCATATTTATGAGCGTCGTCAAATTTTCCATGGAGATAACGGCCGTTTCATCCTGGCACCACGCCGCCGCCGCCGCGAGTGGCTCGACATACTTCGACTCCACCCGCAAATATTGTAGGCGCACCCTAAGTTGGCTCGTCTCGTCCACAACCCGCTGACCGAAGGCAAGTGCTACCACGCAACTATTCGCGGAGGCGAACGAAGTGGCTACGGTTAAAATGAAAAGGAAAATTGCGCGCATAAATATTTCATCTCTCGTTTTAGTTTTAGTTACGGAAAGCCTAGCAATTCCTCCGTTGGCCACGAAGCACTACTAACCCAGGCCCACCCTAATGAAAAATGTATAGGCAAAATAAGTCCCAAACCAAGCCCAACGCTTTTTATCCATATTAGCCAATTTTATGCAAAAGTCCCCAGACCACCAGAACAAAGTCGGCCAAACATCCGCGGCACCCCATCTGCCGTTTGCCATATGCCGGTCTGCCCTCTCCCAAGTTCCGCCCTAAGAACTGCACCCAGTCCCGGTCGCAAACCCTACCCGTCCCCCAGTCCGGTCAAAAATCGTAATCAACGAACGCAGAAAAGTCCCACCAATAATGGTCGGATCAGAAGACGAAGAATTGGGCGCAAAACCCGCGCAGTAGTGGATCACGTTGCTACCATCTTTGTGGTAATCAAGATAAGACATCGTCGCGGGCATAACCACGGAGATGGTTTGGCCGATTGTAGTCGACGGAAGCACCATCGTCAGCGTCGGCAACGCGGCATCGAGCTGCGCTTGAGTTTGTGAGGTTGTAAAACATCCGCCGTTGGCGAACCAAGAGTTGGCGTTGGGCGCTCCGACCAGTGCGCGAAATGCCGCATTGGAGCCGATCGCCGTTTGCAACGCGGTGAAAACCGTCGGCGGAAGAAGCGCGATGCTAGTGCCCGAGTCCACCAAAGGCATGGTGTAAGCGTTCGCAGGCCTGCCAATAGAGGTGTTACCGACTTTCAGATCATTAATTTTTATCCAGAAAAATGTATCTTCCTGTCCCAGCGGTGGACTAATTGGCGTGTAAACAGGGGCGGTTGAAGCAAAATTAGTGTCATAGCCGCCAAACCAAATTTGCCCGCCGCTCATGCACAGTTGGGTGGCATAAACATCGGGAACACTGGCTTGCGCCTGAAGTGCATCAAGATATCCGACCGCGGGCGCGCTGCTTAAGCCTGGAAACGCGAGCCCAAAAATACCCTGGGTCTGATTGACCGCGCTCGCTCCCATGTTGCAATCAAAACTGTTAAAAAACCAAGTGCCCGAGTTCGGCGATTGCAGCTGCTCCGACATCGAACCGAAGTTCATGACTATGGAAGGCAGCGTGCCCACTTTAACAGTGTCTTGAAAAACCGGCGCAATCCAACCGGTCCCGTCACCATAAGTTGAGATTAAACTCTTACACAAATTCTTGCCATGCGTGGCCACGTAAACCGGACTGACACCTGAGCAATTGACACAGTTGGAACCCGCGACCGCCAGGACGGTTGATCCCGAATCCACAATCATATTGATTCCCGCTTGACCGCCAATGTTCGCGGGCATGCTGTAGTCAATCGTGGTACATCCTATCAGCGCCACCGCGATGGGCGCGCCCGGTACGGCTGTCGAACTCGAAGGAAGGGTGCCGGGTTGGGGACTGCAAGAACTCTTAGTGTCCACTGAAGAGGAATTGTGACAGGACAACAGAGCGGGGCTGAGCATTATTCCCACAAGCAAAAAAATCGCAATTCGCACTCGGCACCCTCATCCCGACAAATATTAAGCGTAATTGAAATTCGCGGTGACCGATAGGTCCGGTCGGCCTTTGGTCGCTAAAGTCGCGGAATCGGCTTGGAACTGCCACGCGATTGCGCGTAACATGAGAGAATATGTATTTGCGCTACTACAAATATTTCCTGTTTTTGGCCTTGGCCACACCACTTTCCGCCCGCGCCGCGCTCGGCGAAGTCCTGCCTCCGGAACCCGAAAACTCGGGCGGCCAGGTCACCGAAAAAATGTCTAGACCTTTTCGCCGCCTCGAAAGCGGCACCGAGCACGCGCGCGTTCGTCAATTTGCATCCATGCGCGACAACCGGGTGTTCGCGGTAACCTGGACTGGCCGAAGGGATGAAAAGGTTCACACTCTGCTTGGTGTATATAAAAACGATTTACATGATTACGAGCAAAACCACCCGCCGCGGGCGGGCCGCATCCACTACCGTAAAGTCGATGCCGGCCGGGTGGTCTTCGAGTTTTGGGATTTGCCGAAAATGGTCAAGGGCCGAGCATACCTTCCGGCTCAGATGCCAGCCGGGGTCAGTACTGAGGACTTTTGAAGGGGAACTCGGGCATACGGCATACGGCAAGAACTCGGGAAATGGCAAACGGCACAAACGCATATGGGTTCCGGCATAGGCTAAATGGGTAAGCCCACAGGCGTTTGGCATATGCCCGAGGCCCCAACACCGGCGGTGTTGCGGGCGCGAGGTTGGATGCTATAGCCACGGCGCGATTCGGAGCAAAGCTGGGCACGCCACGGATGCTCCGCGCGCGTCGCCGGCGCTGACGAAAACAAAATTTATTTTGTGCACAAGTTCGTGCAAAAAATAATTTCCATTTTGCGCCACGGAATCCGGCGCGCGCTCAAGGCTTTGACACAATTCACGCGCACTCACCTCAATTTCGCTGTCATATAGTGAAACCGGCTCCCGCGTGACCAGCCACACCAGTCCGCGTTGCGTGATGTGCCCTTGAAACTCGACCTCAGTTATAAACAAATCGCCACTAGTGCTAAGTAAAACATAACCGCGCTTATGGGCCTGGCGCAAAAACTCAGCATAACTCCATGGCAGGCGTTGAAATTCGGACAAGATTTCGCGCACGCGCGGGTCGAGCGCGGGAGCTGTTCTCTCTCGGTACCAGGCGGAGCCGAATAGGTTTTTCAGCGGAAAGCAAACTTTGCCGGCGCACGGAATCCCATAAAATAAATCCAGTTCACTGGTGCTCACAAACATAGCCTCAGGCCTGAATTCGCGCGCGACTTCGTTACGGTAAACTTCAATCAAACGACTATCCACTTGACGCATCAACGGCAGTGCGCGCGACACCGTGTAACCAAGAGCCATCAGCACCAGACTAGAGAGTGCCCATCCGCGCATTTGGTCAATCCCTACTCCCAGGGCAACCGTTAAAAGTGGTAGCAACAAACACGGATAGCGTTCGCCGTACCCCATTGCCGTGGAAAAATCGCTGGCGGGCAGCTCAATGCAAACTAAGACCCCCAGTCCCGCGCACAGACTCAAGGACAGAGTGTTAGCGAACGTCCGGTTGGACTTGAATAACAAATAGAGACCGAACGGAAGCAAAGGCATAAGAACCGTCCACTGCTTGAGGACGCTCCAGAGCAGGCCCAGCCCCGACAAATAAATATCGGACGGCGTATCCTGGGCGTTGATCAAGCCACCCCCGAATTCCCGGCGCGAGACGTGATCCCACAACTGCCCCAGGGATTCCAGTCGACCCCAATCGGGCCACGGAGGAACGGCCCGCAGCCACAGCAAGCTCAAATAAAATGCGGCCGTAAAAAGCAGAGTGAGTGCTATTGTCGCCAACGCATAAGTGCTTGCCTTGTGCCGTTCTCCGCGCCGCCAGCATTCTAGCGCGGGCAGCAGCAAGAACGGAGTCATGATCACCAAAGCCGTATGCTGGGCGAGACCGAGCGCAAATACCAAGGGCATCCACACGTAGTCCGCGCGCCGCAACGTCGGCCCTGTCGTCATATAAATAAAACCTATTTGTAGAAATGCCATCAGCGCATACTTTTCCGGCTGCAGCGCGAGCGTGGCGACCGGCACTGAAAATGCATAAGCGATCACCGCCATAAGCGCCGCGCCCGGCCGCGTGCCCAGGCGCCGCAGAAGCGCGAAGAGCACGAACTGGGTCGCACCACCCGCAAGCCAGGACAGAAAACTAAGCCCGAGGGCGGGAGTTTCACCATTCAATACAAAGAGACGATCAAGCCAAGCCTGCAGTGGCAGACCCGAGGGATGCATCACGCCGCCATTGAGCGCCGTCGTGAGCATCTCGGACCCGTCCGGACTTTGCGGAAAATGCGCCAGCATAAATAAACCGGGCAACTGTAACAACAGAATTATTAGATAGGAAAAACGCTCAAAGAAGCGGTTTCCATTAGCCATGCGGTTACATCGAGGCGCTTGAGAACGCGAAAGTCTTTTTCACGATAACCACGCCGCCCTTAGGCTTGGGAAATGGTACGCCGCTGAGAACTTTTAAAACGCATTTTTGTAAATCCACATTGTTCATCTGCGATTTGAGCACGCGCGAATCCTCGACTTTTCCGCCGGTTGTAACCGACCACTGCACCATAACATTGCCGCTGAGACTGGAGTCGCTCAGTAGCGCCTTCTCATAACAGTACTGAAATTTCGCCAGGAATTTGGCCAAGGCTTTTTCAATCTGACTCTCAGACAATTCTCCCGGACCCGAAAGCTCGAGACTTTTCCCGCCCAAAGCGCTGCCCGGATCGCCGTTTTTGCTCACCAACTCTCCTAACGAAACTTTGCCCTGGACATCGTTGAGGCCTTTGTTTTTGCCAAAGGATAATTTTGAGGCGATGCCGCGGCTCGATTTTGTGCTGATACTGCCTGAGCCCGGCGCACCTTTTGCCATTTTATCCAAAACGTTGGACTTGCTGGTCATGCCGCCGACCATGGCGGTCTCGGCAAACTTACCCTCTTGGTTTTCGTAATTGGCAGGATCAATGGTCGGGCGGTTCTTGTTGGATGACAGAAAATTTAACGAGTTGAGCATTTGTTTTTGCTCCGCCGCTTGCTCGCGCGCCTTTTCGGCCGCGGCCAATTGCTCGGGCGTGGGCCCTGGATCCTTGGGTGGCTGAGGCGTCGGTGGCGGTTCGGCCTTAGGTTCAACCTTCGGTTCGGGTTTGAGCGAGGCCTTGGCAATTTTCCTGGGCGGATGTTTCACCTTTGGCGGTGCCTTTACTACCTTCTTGGGCTTTTCCGGCTCTTTCACCGGTTCGACTGGTTTTGGGGGAGGCGGCGGCGGTTCTTCCACCACTTTCGGCGGCGGAGGAGGCGGCTTTTTTTCCTCAAATGCCGGAAATACTTTCGGTTGTTTAAGGGCCACTTCCGCGCGCATCATTTTCGGCGCCGGTGGATAGAGTTTTCCCATGAGGAACACCGCGAAAAGAATGACTCCCACCAAACCGAGAAACGCCACTGTGCTGTACTGAAGACGCACGACCTCGCGCAAATCCTCGTCGGTCTCGTCGGTTTCTAGCGGCGGCTGCCCATCCGGTGTGGGCACCATGCGAAAACGCCACCAATGAATACCCTCTAAAACTGTGCTGCGAAAAAAATCGACTTCCGACAATTCCAGACTGCTGCCGAGGGGAACCGTCGTCTTCTTGCCGCCCACATTGACCCGAATACTGGTTTTTTTCGGTGTGATAGTGTAACCGGCTATGCTTTTCTTGTAGCTAAAAACTCCACTGCCACCGAGTGAAATGGTAAAGCTCGAGCCCACCGGGCGATAGCGAATCAAAAAGTAGCGCTGGCCATAAAAGGCGCAAAGTTGGCGAGGCCCGGTGGTGCGTAGCGCGGGCTGCGACGGCTTGCTGACATATACGGGGCGCGGGGGGCGCAGTTTACTGAGTTTGAGTGCGATGGGACGGCGGCGACCCGGACCGCGGGCGGCGGGTAGATTGAAGAACTTGGATTCACCGCTGGCAATGTCGGCCATCGTCAATGCCTGTGTGGGTGACGAATGATCCCAAATGCGCAGCTGATCTTTGACCCTTTCGATTTTCCATCCGCGCGGCAGATCAAGATCAATTCTGTGGTCGCACTGCCATACGGTTTTGCGCGAGATTTTCCCGATCTTAGTGTGAATCAAATACTCGTCTGGGCGTGCTCTCATGGACTATTCACCCTGCACCACCACCAATTGCAGATCGACAAAGCCGGCACTGGCCGCTGAAGCCACCACCCGTTTGATGGTGGAGTAAGGCGTTTGCTGATCGGCCATGACCAAAAGGCTTGAGTCCATATTGGGCTCAGGTCGCAATTTGCGTTGTTCGTTCAACACTCGGGCTACGGTGGGCGAGACGCCTCCGGGACCGTCTTCACTCGGATCAAACTGAAAGGCATGGAGCGCGAGCGCCGGTTTTTGATCGATCATCACTAAATCGTTAGCAATCTCCACTTTCAGAGTCTCTTTGATCACGCCTTTACTCTTGTTCACTTCCGGCAGCGACAGGTGCGCGGTGGGAGCAATATTGGTCACCGATGTGGCGTAGTTCTTCAATAGGAACACCAGGAGAATCATAAAAATATCGGCCATCGAGGTAATTTGCAGAGCCACGTCGGTAGAGGCATTTTTCTTCTTTTTGATAAATGACGTTCTCAAGGCACCCTGCCAATCACCCGGAAATATAAACTTTGGGCATTACGTTTTGAATTTCATGCAGAATCGAAACAATGTCCTTATAGATGATGGCCGGTTCGGCGGTTACGCTCACCTCAGTGATCGCAGGCCATTTGCCCTGGATCTCTTGCAGACGCGAAGTGAGGAGAGCCATATTCCACCCGCCGGTTTCGCCGGGCACGTTATAAGAAAGTTTTTTATTTTCAGCGCCGCCACGAATTTGAATTTCGAGGTTGCCTCCAGCTTTGAGCTCAATGGCCATTGTCATCGGCGGCGGCCCGGTGCTTTCCGGTGGCGGCGCGCCTGTACCTGTGGCCGACACACTGACGTCGACGGACGAGAGCGTGAGGAACGAAGCCGTCACCAGCAAGTAGGTAATCAAAACCGTGAAACAATCGATGATGGGGGCGAGATTTAAATCAACATCTTGATTGGAAGCGCCGTCCCCGACGGGTCCGCTCACCTTTGCACCCTTAAACCAGCTTGCGGAAATTCATTGTTGTCGTGGGGCGCGGCCTCAGTGGCAAAATAGCGCTGCTGCAAAAGGTCCATGATGCGAATCGCGGATTGGTCAATCTGGCCGCTGATTTTGTTGCTCTTATTCATCAAAATTGCATAGGCAATCATGGCCGGGATCGCAACCCCCAGCCCGAGCATGGTGGCGTTCATCGCGGTCGAGATACCTTGCGCCAGCAGCGCTGAGCGCGCTTGCGCGGTCGCATTTCCCACGGCTTCGAAAGATTGCACCAGACCAATAATAGTTCCGAATAGACCAAAGAGTGTAGCTACGTTGGCAATGGTCGCTAGAAACGCGGTGCGCGCCTGAATCTTTTCGTTGGATTCCGACACCGCGATTTGCAAGCCGCTCTCGATCAGGCTGGTCGGCTGGTGCGCGCGCATCAGGCCCACGCGTGCAATGCGCGCCACCGGCTTAGAGCGAAACACATCGCAAAGTGCGATCGCATCTTGAATGGAATCTTTCATAATCAACAAACGCAGGCGATCAAAAAAGGCATCGTAGTTACTCATCGGATAGGAATACGTCAGGGCCACGAAGCGCTCGATAATAATCAACAAGGCGATTGCTCCCGAAATCAAAATCGGCAACACGTGGGTGAAATTTTCGACAATAAATTTTAGCATTGAGTTCTGCCTCCCCGAGACTTCAGTATCTGGGAGAGACGAGCGAATTGTCTACAGGACAGGAAGTGGATCTAGACTGTCCGTCAGTACTGGGTCCCGGCGATTTCAGGGTTATAGTCTTTGCGAATTTTGATGAAGTTAATGTTCTCTTTGCCATTTTTCAAGACCAGCATCATGGACAGCGTGCGGGACTGCCCGCGAATTTCCACCGCATGATTCGGATCATTTTTGGCGCCGCCTGGACCAACAGTCCCACCGCCACCACCTACCCCTGCAAGTGCGCGTTTCACAGCCGCTTCGGATGAATCCAGCTTTTTGCCAGCGGAAGAAGTCGCGGTCGCCTTTGCTCCAGTGGTTGGCTTCACGTACTTTTTATCACCATGAGACGCTTTTTTAGTTCTTGCTGGGCCGGCTTCACACATCACTGGTGTGAGTGTGAGTGCACAGAGTCCGCACCAGATTGCGACGATTTTGCTAAACATATTTTTCCCCCGACAATTTAAAACCCTTGGTCATTTGAAATGCAAAAACGGCTCCGCGGGATAAATATTTAACTACATGAAATTACTTACTTTTTTAAATCTCAAAATGAAATTCAGACTTCTAAAATGGCGAACCCTTAGGCACTGTCCATAATGTCTTCAAGGGCAGCGTCCTTTAACGTCCGAAGGGGTCTAGTAACTGGTCTAGAATTTGACACCGCCGAGAGCCTCTCTTAACGTCCTAATAATGCACTTTATTTTTTTCGCAAATCTCATTCTAATTCTCACTCTAAATAGTTCAACCGTCGAAGCCGCAGCTGCCCCGACCAAGGCCGCGCCGAAAACGCCCACCGGACCGCAAATCAATTTGCCGGCCGGGGTCCAACCCATGGATGGGGTCAATATTGAAGCGGTGGAAACTTACCGCAATCCGAAATCGCGGCAAATTGACTTTGGTCTTTGTGTGTATCCGGTGGATCCCTACTACAACGGCTTCGGCATCGACCTGGGCTACAACCACTATTTTGACAAGACCTATACCTGGCAAGTTCTAGACGTAAACTACATTTATAGCGTCGACAAAGATTTGCGCTCCCAGCTGGCCGAAAAATTCACCAAGAATCCAAAATCCATCGAGCGTCTGACGTTTATCGCTTCCTCGAGCATCCAATATGTCATGGCCTATGGAAAATTCGTGTTTTTCAAACAACACATCCGTTATTTTCGCAGCAGTTTGATTGGTGGCCCCGTCTATGCCGTCAGCAATGTGCGCGGTACAGTGGGAGTAAACCTTGGCATTCGCTTTGAAACCTTTGTAAATGACGATTTTTCGTGGGTGCTTCAAATCCGCGACGTGTACGCGCCCAGTAATATTGACAACAACTTAGTGTTTGGCTTGGGCACGGCGTATGCCTTTTAAATCTGCGGTTGCTGTCGGATTGAGCTTTTGCTTTAGCCTCCCGGTTCAAGCCGCCTCCCCGACCGATACCAAATGGTTGGGCCAGATTCCGCAAATGGCGACCAAGCCCGAGGACTGGAACCGCTTGCTGCCGGAACTCGCAAGTCGTGAAATGTATTTTGGCGCGATCGCCACCGCGCGCGATATGCTCAATTTCTTTTCGGACCTGCCAAGCAAGGAACTAGCCTACGCAGCAATCATCAAATTCGTGGATCTGGGTTATCCCTACTCCACTCGCGCGGATTTTATTCCCGGCGACCTGGATCCTTCGGGACACGATGATTTCTCGCAGAACTACACGCTTTACAAAGGCATCATCAATCACAATAAGAAAATGGAAAAATGGGCGGAGTATTATTTTTCCAAGATCGATAAAGACAGTCTGCCCAAGTATTTATTTTTTCGTGCCACCGAAGCCTATGCCAACGGCCAACCCCTAGATGCGATTCAATGGCTGAATAAGGCCCTGGCGCAAACCAGTGGTGCGGAGTCGATGAGCCTGGCACATAAAGAGGCCCGCACCTTGGCACGCATTCAATATGAGCTCGGCCAATACGAGAAGTCGCTGGAAATTTATCAAACATTTCTACTAAAGCTAAATCCTATTATGCCCTCGGATTGGATCGAAGCGGCGTGGAATCTTTACCAATTAAAGCGCTTTCCTGAGGCGCTTGGGGTTCTTTATAATCTTGAGTCCAAATCCACTGGCTCCGCCATTCAGCTTGAAAAATATGTTCTGCGCGGGCTAATTTACCGCGAGTACTGCTCGGTGGGGGCGACGGATCAATTGATTCGCAGCTTTGACAAAGAGTTCGCGACCACCATCAGCGGCATCAAGATGGGCGAACCGCTTTCCAACTATCCACAGCTGATCAATCTGGAACATCCCGAAGCCCAGGAGTATCGGCAATACACGCAAACCATTGCTCAGTTGCAGACGGAGTCCAAAAAAATCGGCGGTTTACCGGAAAAAGTGCGCGCGCTGGCCACTTACGTTTATCAATCCGAAACTACCATGCTTACCCGCGGTCGCCAGTATTATGAAGACCGCGCCCTCGCCGCTTTGGCCAAGCACCTGGTGATTCTGGGCGAGAGCCTCAAGTTTTTAAAATTCGATGTGGCCCGCGAACGCTTTAATCCCGACCGGGTTTTTGCCGAGCCACCAATCGAAGCGCTACAATTGGTCGAAAACGTTGAAGATAAAAATTTCCGCCTGAACTGGCTGCAGTGGGGAGACTTCTGGCGCGACGAGCGCGCGCTTTACCAGGGCGTGGTGAAGAAAAAATGCGATCTTTAGCCGTTCCATTGGCCCTCCTTGTTCTGTGCAGCGGTGGGCGGGCCAGTCACGCGGCCAACGCTAAGCCAGCGCCTAAATCCGCGGTCGATGAAGAATTGGATTCCCTCGACGAGAACGTTGGCTCTACCAATGATCCCAAGTTTCAAGAAAAGCTAACGGTCATGTTAAAACGCGCGGAGCAGTCAATTAAATTGCTGCGCATTCAAATTACGCAAAATCAAAGCGCGCCGTTTTTGGCCAACCTTTACATGCAGCTGGGCGACTTGCTCTCGCAAAAATCCAATGTGCTTTACTACTTGCAGATGGAGCATGACAAAAACACCGATCTGAAAGTGACAGAAACCAAGAAATTTTCACCGGTGGTGGCGACGGAGCAAGAAGCCATCGGCATCTATCAACAGCTAGTTAAGGAATTTCCCACTTTCGATAAACTCGACAAAGTGATGTACCGTCTGGCCGTCGCCCAAAAAGCAATCGATGAGACCGCGGGCTTTGTCGACACTTCCGAAAAATTGATCGCGCAATTTCCCGACACCAAAGAGGCCATTCAGGCGCGGCTCTTGCTTGGTCAATATTTCTATGATCAACAAGATTACGAGAGCGCGCTCAAACACTTGAACGCGGTCAAAGACAGTCCCCATCCGTTTGAACGCAATGCCGCCCGTTACCGCATCGGCCTGATCGAGATTCTGCAAGAGAAACACATCAGCGCCCTCGCGCATTTTGAACAAGTCGCCACCGATGCGGAACTTAAGGAAGATGACAATCCGATGGCGATTGATCTTAAAACTAAGACCGCGAAAAACAATATCAAACGTGAAGCCCTGATCGACTCGGTGCGGGCGTACACCCAAGTCTATCCTAAAGGGGGCGACCCGGTGGCCTTCTACTCGAGGATCGCGCCAACCGAGGTTTTGTTTCAAGAGACCATCGAAAAACTGGCTTACCGCTATATTTTTCTAAAGAAATACAATTTTGCCATTAAACTGCTGCGGACTTTGAGTGAGCGCACGGCGGATGCGCAAAAGATCATGAATATTTATCATGAAGTGCTGCAGATGATTCCGATCAAGGACCGCATCGACCTGCCGGTGCAGGAGATTCAGTTCGTGCTTGAAAAGTACAACTACTGGTTCACCCACTATACGCTCACCCCTGAGCTCAAACTGAAATCATTTCAGTTTTTCGAAACTCAGGTGCGCGAACTCGGAACCCACAGCCATGATTTGGCTAAAACCGAACACGATCCCAAAACGCGCAAAGACCGGTTTGAGCGGGCCGGCAGATATTATTTGCTCTACCTCGGCTTTTTTCACAAAGACACGCGCTCGGTGAAAATCGCCACCAATCTGGCCGACGTCTATTTTAACCAAGGCAATTACCTTGAAAGTGCCTCCTATTACTTGCGCGTCTTCAGCGGTGAGTTCGGCCCGCCCCCGCAAAAAGAAATTTTAATTCAAAACGCCATTTTAGCTTTGCAAAAACCCTCGGACTACGGATTTTATGAACAGCTGCGCTCGAAAGGCCTCCTGGTCAAGGCGATCCGGGCCTACCAAGCCTTTAAACCGAAAAAGAAAAACGATCCCGACTTAGTGTTCACTCTCGCCAAGACTTACTACGAGCAAGGCTTTTACGATCACGCGCTCGAAGATCTCTATCAATTTATGAAACGCTATCCAGAGGGCCGTGAGGTGCCTTCAGCTGTGGAATTGATCCTCAACTATTTCAACACCCGTAGCGACTTCAAAAGTATCGTCGATTGGAGCGACAAGATGTTGGCGCTCAAGCCACGCAACGCCGAGCTGCGCACGCGTTTGCAAAGTGTGCGATCCAAAGCCCTGCTCAAACGCCTCGACGAACAGGTCAAAACTCAAAAGGGCTACGATCAATTTGCCCAAGGAAAAAGTTACTTGCAAACGGCCTTGTCTGCCGGCGATGCCAAATTGCGGTCCGCGGCCTTCGAACAAGCGCTGGGTCGTTCGCGCGCCGAAAAGGACATCGAGACTTTTTTAAAAACCGCGTTTGTAATGGCCAAAGCCGAGACCAATCCACAGAAACGCGCGGATCTGCTCAACTCCATGGCCGACGAAACCCTGGCTATTACCCGCTTCAATATGACGGAGAATATTTGGCGGAAAATTCTTGAAGACGGCAAAGTGCCGGGGCCCGCACGCACCCAAGCATTTGAGAAAATGACCAAACTTTCAGTCATGATGCACGATCTGCCCCAAGTGACAGCCATGATGGCCAGTTCCTATGCAAGCACGCTCACGCCAGATACGCGCAAGGCGATCAAACAGCAACTCACCGGCGTACTCGAGTCGGCCATCAGTATGCCGGCGAAATCCTTGCAATCACTGCTGGCTCAGGCGCAGTCCGATGAAGAGTGGCTCGAGCTATTTAAAGCGCAAACCAAAATGCCCGAGAACCTGCGCCGCGATCTGCTCGCCAAGGTGGCCGCTCGCTGTCACAAAGGTCAGGGTTCGGCACTTTGCAAATGGTCTACGTGGCCGCAAAGTGCGGGTCACATCGCGCAATTCGTAGCCGGCACCAGGACCGCGCCGACCACCATTGCTTCGGTCGAACCAGTGGCGGGAAAAATGAACGCGGTCCTGGAAGAGCTTAAGTTCTCATCGGGCAGCGGCGAACCTCAGCTTGATATTTTGATCGCGCTTGGGAGCGGCGATGTCTATCAAGGCTTCGCGACCTATCTCAACCGCACCGCCGACGCCAACAAACAAATCGCAGCTATCTTAAAGTCCAAAGCCAACGAAAGCATGAACTCCGCAAAGTCCAGTCGCGCCCAATGTCAAAAGGTGATCGCCACCGCCAATTTGATTTCGCCTACCAACCAGGCCTGCTCCAGCGGGCGCCTCCCCACTCTCAGCGATGCTTTGCGCTGGCGTAAACCCCTGCCGCTTGCGTCCACCAATGCCGATCCCAAGGGCAGTGATATTCTTGAGCAACAAAAGGCGCTGTTTCTCAATCACAAGGATTGGAAACTTTATTTCGACGTCAGCGAACTCTATTTGAACAAGCACATGTGGAATCACGCCGCGGCCACAGCCACTTTTGCCACTTCGACTTTTCCACAAAATCAGGAAGAGTTTGATGCCATACTGGGCTGTGCATTGATGAATATGGGTCTGATGAGTGAGGCGCAATTTCATTTGGCCAAGGCCAGTGAATTGAACGGCCACAAGGAAGAGTGTTTACGGCAAATTCGCGCGCAAGCCCGCGCGAACTGAGGAGAGGGACTTGTACGATTCGAAACGGCGCCCGTTAGGTGTGATTCTATTGCTCCTTTGCTTAGCGCCGGCGTCGCCGGCGCGGGCGCAAGGCAAGCCAATCTATGGACCATCCCTTCCCTCCGCCGCCGCACCGGAATCGTCAGCGGGCGAGGATCCGGTGATGCCCACGGCACCTGCAGGACCTCCTCCAATGCCAGCTCCGCCCACCTCAGCAGCAGCCGTGCCCGCGACTTCAGTGATCGAGAAACCTTTTTTAGAAAACTATCCCAATCTCAAACCCTATATTTATAAGGAGCCCGGTTCCGGATTTTACATGGGCTTTGGCTTGATTCCGATTGGCGTGCTTAAAGACAAGACCCTGCTCGCCGCCGATTTCTTTCAACTGCATTACATCAACTCCAATTGGGACTACCAAATCCTGGGCGCCTCCTATGGCGTCACCCGCGCGCAGTCGACGGCCTATCAATCCAATAACTTTACCTTTACCAGCCACGTAAAATTCAAATGGGGTAGCCTGTTTAGCTTTGGCCCACTGATCGGCTATGAGTACGTAACCTTCCCCAATTTGGATGCAAAGCTAATCAAATCGCCCTACCAAACGCCGTATGAGGCTTACTCGTCCCGCGGGATGATCTATGGCGGCATTGTGAGCGAGACTTTTGCGTATAAAGAGTATTTAATCCAGGTGAGTGAAGTTGTATATAAACAAACTTACTCGAACGTCAAAACTAAGGAAAATTGGACCTACTATTACGACAGTCCGGACGTGCGTGCCGATCCGGGGTTGGTTGCACCCGCGATGGTTTCTATGGTTGAGTTTTCAATTTTATTTTAGTGAGCCCTCAGATTCGCAGGCCCCCCTTGGGACCGCGAATGGGAAGTTGTGCAGACTATCGAACTAGAACTATAAGCCGATCGGAACGATACCGCCGCCGCCTTGACCGCCGCCACCAACACAGCTGTCGGCGAGGTTCTTAAGGCCGTCAAAGTCACCTTCGATCAGGGTATTGCCAGAAGCGTTGGTGAGTGAGCAGCTGTAGTGGCCCCACACTTCAACTACGAACATGTGATTGGTACCGGTCTCACCCGTGGAACACGGCTGGCCCACCGAAAACAATGTTTTCGCATGTTGATTGCTCAACGTGCAATTCATATCGCTCAATGCAACCACAGGCTTTTGATCGCCGGCTTGGTCGGTGGTGTAAGTCAGGGAATGCAGCTTGGCATTGGTTACATCTACACTGCCCCCGCCTGTAGCGAGATCCAGAGTGTCCGCAATATTTGATACCGTGATGTTGATACCAAATGCCTTGGAAGACAACAAACCGTAGCTTTGCTCCGACCTAATGGTGAAAGTTCCGTGCGCATAATCCGGCTGCACGACATTGTTGCCGCCCGAATTTGTGGCTAGATAGTTAACATTTTCGACGCGTGGATCGCCGATCACAGTGTTGGTAGCCGCGGTGCCCGTAGCGCCACTGTTTACTCCAGAGATGAATACAATCCCTACACCCATCGCCGGAGTCGTCGACAGCAGGTTCACTAGCTTCGCAATCGTGTGGACCTTAAAGCAAGAATCCTTAACCAGCAGACCGATGTTGCGGTCCTGAACATAGTTAATATAGATGTTGCTGGCCACGTCACCACACGGTTTGAAATCGGTATCCTGAATGCCGGTGCCGGTGGGATCCCAAGCACAGAAATACGGACCCGTTCCATCCGCATTCGCCGTCACGCCGCTCGCCGACAGGTTGTACAGGTTGTGATCTGAACCCGCACTCACCGAAATCGCCGATGCATTCAGACTTCCTTCACTGAACGAAGGATTCATACACTGCACTTCGGCCAAATAGGATTTGGACATCGGAGTCATATTCGGACCCGATGCGACCAACTTCCATGCGAAAGCGCCTTGTCCATCGTTCGGTATAGTGAAGGCATTGTCGCCCACCGCAAGATTGATGAAAACGTTGCTGCCGCCCGAGATCACGTTGGTCTGAACCTGTTGCAACACATAGGTTGTGCCCGGCTGATCCTGAGCCACGCTGAGAACCAAGTGGTAAGACTGCCCCGCACGCAAGACCAG
>JANXMF010000095.1 GCA_025354795.1 Pseudobdellovibrionaceae bacterium | reverse complement strand
TTGCGGTGGCTCGGTCGCGTCTTCCACACGATTGGCAAACACTTCGGACTTAAGCATCTGTTCGCCGTTAGTCTGAATAATAAAGAAGGACATGGCCGGAAACTCGCTCTTAAGCTGCTGCATTTCTTTCACGATCCACTCAATATTGCGCGGGTCATCGTCGGACATCCCGAAGCGATGATGAGGATTGTTGCCATAGGTCTCTATCGCACGCAATACGGCCGCCCGCAGGGCCCTTTGTTTCAAAAGTGGAATCGATTCACTTTCGGTTAGGTCAAATGTCCGCTTTACGTCGGGATGGCTGACCGGGTAAATGGCGAGGTAGTTCGGCTCATGGGGTATATACCCTTCATTGACCCACAAGCGAATCCCCGCCTGAATCGTCTTGGGATGATGACCACGCGCCGTGATCAGCGCCAGCGGACGAGAATTGTAAACTGCGTGGTAAAAGCAGCTCCATGAAGGCCCCTTCCACTGCACATCTGGCAGTCCCAAAGCGGCCCCCAGGTCTTCCACAAACGCTTGTTTGCGCCCCAACAGATGCTCGAGCCAAGTGATGTCTTGGTCACGAAAGTGGCGGAAGGACCCCCTCACCGGATCAAAATCGAACTCGTAATCGGCAAACGGACCGGACTTTCCGATACACCCGCCCTCCCGAACAAATTCACGGCTGCTGATCTGCTTCTGCGTTTTGCTGTGGCGATGGAAAAGAACAGTGGGGGTGGTGAGGAAAGCCACATTGTCATCAAAATCGAAGAAATAAAAGCTTCGCCCTCCCTGAGCGAAATTGCGATCTGGCTCGCGTGTCCGGCCCAAAGGGAATTCCGTCTGAAGTTGGATAGGGCTGCGCTTAGAAAATGCGGGGAACCATTTGGGCATTCCCACCCGTAAATAGGTCCGGCCTCAAAGTCAAGCGGGCGTGGCCTTTGCGACTCTTTTACCAGCACCACGTGCGGACTTTTTCGGCGCCTTTTTGGTCGACTCGAGCTTATCCCGAATCAACGGCAAAACGGCATCCAGGGTCAAATCTTCCACCTTCATCTCATCCGCCAGTGAAATATTTTTGGCTCCGACCTTGATGTAGGGCCCATACTTGCCCGTGTGAACCTGAACCGGTTCTTGTGTATCGGGAAAGATGCCAAGCTCCCGCAACGGCGCAGATCGGCCACGCATTTTCTTCGGCTGCGCGAACAGCTCAAGGGCTCGCGGCAATCCCACTTCGAAGATATTTTCGGTGCGCGGAATCGAGCGGTAGTCACCCTCATGAACAACGTAGGGACCAAAACGTCCAAGACCCTTTTTGATATCTTTGCCCGTATCTGGGTGAGCGCCCAATTTTTTGGGTAACTCAAGCAGCGCCAACGCTTGATCGAGCTTAACGGTCTCTGGCGCCAAAGTCGGTGGAATCGCCATGCGCTTCAATTGTTCCGAATCGTTTTCACCCATTTGCACATAGGGACCGTAGCGGCCGGCAAGCACATAAACCGCGAGCCCGGTCTTAGGATCGGTGCCCAGCGCGTCGTTGCCGTTAATTTTTTGATCGATGAGTTTATTGGCCATGTCGGCGGTCATATCGCCAGGAACCTGAGTTTCGGGCAGGGAGGCGCAGACTTCTTTTTCGCCTTCAACCGGCCTGCACACGTACGCGCCGTATTTACCAATGCGAAAGCTCAAATCGTTTAAGCCCTCGAGCTGAATTGAGCGCGAAGTTTCGGGATTGATCGCCTTTTCCTGCGTCTCCACTTGCGCTTTCAAACCACGCGGCCCGAAGTAAACAGAAGTAAGATACTTTACATAATCCAGATCCCCTTGCGCGATGGTATCGAGTGAGCGTTCCATGGCCGAGGTGAAATCCAGATCGACGTAATCAGGGAGATTTTCTTTGAGCAATTTCGACACCACCAGAGCGGTGAAGGTGGGAACCAAAGCGTTGCCGACCTTGCGCACATAACCACGGTCTTGAATGGTGCCGATGATGGTGGCGTACGTTGACGGCCGGCCGATGCCTTCACGTTCCATAGTTTGCACCAAGCTCGCCTCCGTGAAACGCGCGGGCGGTTTAGTTTCATGTTCATTGCCGTCGATCTTAAGACACGTCACCGTATCGCCGACTTTGAGTTTCGGCAGATTCACTTCGCGCTCATCGCCGGCTTCTTCTTCCTGTTGCTCTTCCACGTAGGCTTTTAAAAATCCCGCGAATTCAATGGTCAACCCCGAGGCTGAAAAAATCGCGTCGCCGACTTTGAATTTGACGCTCACTTGTTTTTGCTCGACGTTTTTCATTTGGCTGGCGACCGTGCGTTTCCAAATCAAATCGTAGACCCGCAACATACCGTCGGAAAGCCCGGTCTCTTCGGGCGATTGAAAGGCAGTGCCCGCGGGCCGAATGGCTTCATGGGCCTCTTGCGCGCCTTTGGCCTTTTTAGCGGAGTACTCACGCGCCTCATCGGGCAAATAGTCTTTGCCGTAGAGTTTGGTGATGGCCGCGCGCGCCGCCGCTATAGCTTGAGTCGAGAGATTCGAAGAGTCTGTACGCATATAAGTAATAAAACCGCGTTCATAAAGCTTTTGCGCCAGCTCCATGGTTTCACGCGAAGTGTAGCCTAATTTTCGGTTGGCTTCCTGTTGCAGCGTCGAGGTGATAAACGGAGGCGCGGGTTTGCGCGAGATCGGTTTTTCTTCGACTTCATCCACCTTCCATTCGGCGGTTTCAAGTTTACTCAGCCAATCTTGTGCATCCTTGGCGTTCAACCACACGGTTTGGTTTTTCTTATCCTCGAGCAGGCTGCCTGTCGCCGCATCGAAGTCCTTACCAAGGGCGACACGTTTGCCTTGAAGCGAGAACGAGCGGCTCTCGAACTTGGTGCCGGACTTTTCGTTATTCGCGCTAAGACTCCAATAGTTGGATTTCTTAAAGCGCAGGCGCTCGTGCTCGCGCTGAGCGATCAAACACATCGCCACCGATTGCACCCGCCCCGCCGACAGTCCATAGGTCACTTTTTTCCACAGCAGCGGCGAAATCGAGTAGCCCACCAGACGATCTAAAATTCGCCGGGCCTCTTGCGCGCGCACCAGACTCTCATCAATGGTGCGAAACTTAGTGAGCGCATCGGTGATCGCCTCTTTGGTGATCTCATGAAACACCATGCGCTTGACCGGAACTTTCGGCTTGAGCACTTCCACCAAATGCCAACTGATGCTCTCCCCTTCACGGTCTTCGTCGGTCGCGAGTATGAGTTCATCGGCCTCGGCCAATTTGTCTTTGAGGGTCTTCACAATTCGCGTCTTACTTTTTGGCACGCAATAAATCGGCGCAAATTCCTTATTGACGTTAACGCCTAAGTTGGCCCACTTTTCTTTTTTGAGCTTTTCAGGAATGTCCTTGGCGGATTGAGGCAAGTCGCGCACGTGGCCCATGCAACTCTCCACGGCATATTCCTTTGGCAGGAATTTGCGAATGGTCTTGGCTTTAGTCGGAGACTCGACAATTACTAACTTCTTCGAATTTGATTTAGACATATGTTTTAAGATTTGGCCCTATTGCTATAATCTTTCAATCGTTTTCTCTTGACTCAATGCTTCTGTCTTGAATGGATGAGATTTATGAAATTAGTTTCCGACTTCCAAAGTAAAGAGATTCGCGTTGTTCTAACCGACATTGACGGGACGTTAACCCAGTTTGGCCGCCTGCCAGCGACAAGCTATTCGAGTTTGTGGAAATTGTCGCAAGCAGGTCTAGCCGTCATTCCCGTCACTGGACGTCCAGCCGGATGGTGCGAACTCATCGCTAGACTTTGGCCAGTCCACGGGGTGGTCGGGGAAAACGGCGCCTTTTACTTTGCCTTGCGCGAAGGAAAAATGCGCCGGCACTTTGCCCGCTCGCGTGCCCAGCGCCGGGAAGACCGCGCCAATCTCCGCCTGATCCGCCAAGAGGTTCTGGAGCAAGTCCCAGGCGCGGCGATCGCCTCGGATCAATTTGCCCGGCTGTTTGATTTGGCCGTGGATTTTGCTGAGGATGTCAGTCCGCTATCTTCAGCCAAAATCGAAAAAATCGTCGGCATTTTTCATCGCCATGGCGCCACCGCCAAGGTTTCCAATATTCACGTCAACGGCTGGTTTGGCGACTACACCAAGCTTTCGACCTGCCAACACTACTTGCGCGCCGCCTTTCGCTTTGATGAAACCCAAATGCGCAAACATTGTCTCTTTGTGGGCGATTCACCCAACGACGAGCCGATGTTTGAGTTTTTTCCAAATTCCTTTGCCGTCGCCAATATCAAAGAGTTCTTGCCACAGCTAAAATACCGGCCTGCCTATGTCGCCAAGGCTGAGGAGGGCGATGGCTTTTGTGAAATTGCGGAACGCCTGGGCTGTTTAATTCAGTAGGATCATTTGTCACTTTGTCTTTCAATTGGTACATTCAGGGCCCTCGCCATCGCGGTCACTGCATCCGCGAAGTCCGAACGCAGTAAAAGCCCGGCAAAACCAAAATCCAACAAGTCATAAACTTCGCCCGGGAACCCCTGAAGTTGAAAATAATTCTGGGTCGTCGTCACGCGAAAGAGGGGATCGAGTTCTTGCACCATTTCATGCAAAGCCAAAATATCGTCGTGCAATGGTCCTGGTTCCGCGCTCACTGGCTCACGCAAGAAATTCGCATTCACGTAGGAGCTCAACATCAGCCGAAAGGTAAACTCCGCGCCGCGCGTTGCGCGCACCCGCGCAAGGCACGAACTCAATTCCGCGGCCGGCTTCATGTAACTATTTTGCTGGATAAACAGGCGATGCAAATCGCTGTCGGCGTATCCGCAGGCTAAAGCGTCGACGGTATTGGCAAAACTTTCGCACAACAGGGCGCGCAGAATTTTTTCGCTGATCGTCTCCGCGACGACGCTCGCGCAACAGGCGTCGGCGATGACGTGCGCGGCTTCGTGCAGATGGTAGCTTTCGGGCATTGGCATCTGCTCGAGGCCAAAAATTCCCGGATGCTTGGCCTCAAGTTCGTTCATCAAGCGGGCGGCGGGAACGTATGGAATCTGCTTGAGCCGCACGATTTCATCGAGCTGGTTGAATGGCATTAACAAATACTGGGTCGTCGCCTCCGTAAAACTCGCCCCGCCCTTCGTCGCCATCGATTTAACCGCGCGATAAACCGGATTCTTGTGGAACAAAAAACCATCGCCGAGAATGTCAGGGTGGTTCCCGGGCGCCAGCGAGGAGATGTGAATTTTTAAGAGTTCGCTAAATTGCATTCGTGTTCCCGGTATCCACCGTGATGTACGGCGCGATAGGCGCTGGGCAACGCTCGCTCACCGATCGCCGTCGGTCAAGGCGAAATACACTGAGCCCGCAAACCGTTGGTGGCATTTACAGCCCCACAAGCGGTCCCGTTTCGGGCGGTCACTTCGTGACGGTCGTTGGCTACGATCACGCCAATCAGTACCTTATCGCAAAAAATAGCTGGGGCAGCAATAAGGTACCGTCTTCGCAGGCTTCTGGCAGCGACTACCAGATTTCTGTCACGAGTACATCGAACTCAGCTTATACCAGTCAGAGTGGCGCGTCTTTCACCATCGCCCCGCCACCGGACTGCCGGTAACAGACCGGACCGTCACGCTCAATCTACTCGTCCTTATTCCCCCGTAACGCGGCAAATGGATTATTGAACGGCTTTTTCTCAGGCCGCGGCTGTTGCGGCTGAGGGCGCGACTGGAGACGTCCGCCTTGGGCCTGCGGCTGATCCTCCCTGCGAGGTTGCGGCCGCCGGCCTTGGCCTTTGTTCTGCGCCTGTTCCGAGCGTGGAATAATTTTGCCACCGCCACCGGTTTTGACCGGAGGAGACGGGCGCACTTCAAGCTTGGGCCGCTCTTCGATCTTCATCGACAGCGAAATCTGGCTCTTATCCAAATCCACCGCGAGCACGCGGATCTGAACCTGGTCACCAGGGCTGACCACCTTGCGCGGGTCTTCGACAAACTGGTGGCTTAATTCCGAAATATGCACCAATCCGTCTTGATGGACGCCGATGTCGACAAACGCACCGAAATTGGTGACGTTGGTGACTATGCCTGGGCAAATCATCCCCGACTTGAGGTCTTTCAGTTCGTGAATGTCTTCGCGGTAGTGAAACACTTTGAACAGATCGCGCGGATCACGCCCAGGCTTTTCAAGTTCGCGCACAATGTCGTCAAAGGTGAACTCGCCAATCAATTTGGACCATTTGTCGCGCAATGGTTTCAATTTTTCGGCACCGGCGCCAATCAGTGCCGCCATGTTGGAACCGGCCTCCTGCGCCATTTCGCGTACCGAAGAATAACGCTCAGGATGAATGCCGGTGCGATCGAGAACGGTTTTGCCATCGGCGATCCTTAAAAATCCCGCCGATTGTTCAAACACCTTTGACGAAAACTGTTGAACTTTTAGGAGCTCCTCGCGTTCCTTAAACAAACCGTGCTGCGCGCGATGGGCGACGATATTACTTGCGGTTGCGGGGCCGATTCCGGAAACGTATTGCAGTAATGAGATCGAGGCCGTGTTTAAATCCACGCCGACCTGATTCACGCAAGATTCCACCACATCCTCGAGACATTTCTTGAGCTTGCTCTGGTTCACGTCATGCTGATATTGGCCTACACCGATACTCTTGGGCTCGACCTTCACCAGTTCCGCCAGGGGATCTTGCAAACGGCGCGCGATAGAAATCGCGCCCCTTACCGTCAAATCGAGATCCGGGAATTCCTCGCGTGCTACGTCTGAAGCTGAGTAGACACTGGCACCGCTCTCGCTAATCATAATGATCGGCACTTCAACCGTAAGCTCTTTGAGTGCCGCTCGAATAAAAGATTCGGCTTCGCGCCCGCCGGTACCGTTGCCGATAGCGATGGCTTCAATTTTTATTTTTTGCAGAGTTTCACCAAAGAGCTCCTTGGCTTTTTGCTGGGCGTCGTTGCCCTGCATATGTAGCACCGTGTGCGAGATAAAATGAGCGCTCTTGTCGATGAGCGCCACTTTGCAGCCCGTGCGCAAGCCCGGGTCAACACCCAGGACAACCTTCGGTCCAAACGGAGACGACATCAAAACTCGACGCACATTCTCGGCAAAAACCAGAATCGCATCGAGATCGGCGCGCTCTTTGAGTTGACTGTGGAGTTCATTGGCGATGGACGGAATCACATGCACGGTGAGCGCGGCCTTGGCCACAGCCTTCATAAATTCCTTGGCTTGCGAGTCGGCACGAATAGCCACGCCTTCAAATTTGGACTGTAAACCGTCTTCGTCGGCCTCGAGCGTGACTTTGAGTTCACCCTCTTGCCAACCCCGGCGGAGCGCCAAGTAGCGGTGCGAAGCCTTGCGCGAATCCAAACTCTTTATGGATTCGGCAAAGTCCGCGTACATATCAAATTTCGAATGGGCTTTAAAATCGGCGGCCTTGACCGACTTCAACTTGCCGTTGTTGTAGAACTCGTCGCGCACCTGTTGGCGCAAACGCAGGTCATTGGACAGCTTTTCCACCAAGATATGCTGAGCCCCACGCAACACTTCATCGTAGGTCGCGTAGAGTTTTGCGGGTGAAATGTAATCTTTGGCTTTCACTTCCAACGTCGTCAGGTCTTGCACTTCACCCTGACACAAAGCCCAGATCCAATCCGCAAGCGGTGCAATCCCCGCCTCACGTGCCAAGGTGGCCTTGGATTTTTTCTTTTTCTTGTAGGGGCGGTAAATCTCTTCGATCTCATTCAGATCCCAAGAGTCGTTCAAACTTTTTTGCAGATCGGCGGTGAGATTGCCTTGCTTCTCGATTTCCTTGAGCACGAAATCGCGGCGCTGCAGAACGGTTTTGTAATCTTCAAAGGACTCAAGCACACCGCGGATTTGCACTTCGTCCAGATTGCCGGTTTTCTCTTTGCGGTAGCGGGCAATGAAGGGAACAGTGGCACCTTCCGCCTGCAAAGCCAACACCGCCTCGATGGAGCGAGGACTGACCCCCGGAACTCTTTTGGCAATGTAGTCTTTGTTTGCGATCATAATTTATTTATGACGATACATGATTAGGCCATGGGTTGGGTCGTAGGGAGAAACCCCCACGGTGACTTTGTCGCCCACCACCACGCGAATATTAAAACGCCGCATTTTGCCACAGAGTTTTGCCGAAATTTCGATCTTGTTTTCGAGTTTCACTTTGTAGATACCTCCGGCACCGACATCGGAAATCTCTCCTTCAAGCTGAGCTAGGTCATCTTTGGCCATAGGCGGTCACTGCTTCTTTCACGGTTTATAATTTGAAATCAGATGTTTTATGCCATCTTTAAACAAAACTTCCAAACGGTCATTGCGATTGGTGAGAATATATCCCCACCCTAAAATTTTGTGTTGCACGGCTGTCTTTTCCGCAAACACGCTCTTCATATTGTAAGGTTTAGTCTCAATCTGGTCGGCCTTCTTAAACAGCGAGAGCCATTTTGCCGCGAGTGCAGTTACCGCTTCATTGGCGGCTGCACTGACTGAAATTTTGCGGCTCTTGGTCTTTACCGGTGCAGCAGTTTTCACCTCGGCCGTAGTGCTCTTGTGGATTTTATTCAACGCCGCTTTTGCTTTTGCCACTTGATCAGTTGCGTTATTTGCACTCTTCACGGGCGGTGCTTTCGGCGCAGGTGGGGCCTTTAGCGCCACCGCTTTCGATTTACGTGAGGGCTTTGCGGCTTGCGCGGGCAAAGTCTTAGCGGAGGCCTTAGCCTTTTGGGATATGGTCATTCTATCTCCATCTGAAAAACCTCATGTTTACATCAAATTCTCTTGAATTGCTAGGAC
Source organism: Pseudobdellovibrionaceae bacterium (assembly GCA_025354795.1). Classification (GTDB taxonomy): domain Bacteria; phylum Bdellovibrionota; class Bdellovibrionia; order Bdellovibrionales; family UBA1609; genus JALHOQ01. The sequence continues at coordinate 11,541 of JANXMF010000095.1, read as the reverse complement.
CTAAAGTGGCATGAACGAGTGCAAAGCATAGTGACGATTAGCTTTTTTTCATTTGTTCACAGAATTTGAAAGGTCAGCGAAAATGTCGATTGAGATGGGCCGCATTGTTCAAGAGCTTCCGAATCTCGTGTCTCTTGCCCGTGGCTCGGAATCCACGACCGTTGATAATTTACGCGCGCCCGAGAATGCCATGCGCAATAGTTTAATTTTCGTTTCGAATGCTGCATTATTGCGCATCGCCACTGAGTGCCCCGCCCCGGCGTGGGTAGTTCACACCAGTTTGGCGGATCAAGTTCCCGCTCATGTTGCAACTGTTTTAGTATCACCAAACGTACAATTGAGTATGGCGCTGATCGCCAAAAAACTTTTCCCGGTCACCGTCGCTCACAAAATTGTCGGTGATCAAGCGATTCATCCGCGCGCGGTGGTCGCTCCCTCTGCCCAGCTTGGCGAAAACTGCATTGTCGGTCCCGGTGCGGTGATCGGCGAAAACTGCGTGCTTGGAGCAAACTGCATCATCGGCGCCAACGCGATTTTGGAGCCGCGAGTGCGGCTTGGAGCGCGCACCCATATCCACCCACTGGTTTTTATTGGCCACAACTGTGAAATCGGCGACGACTGTGAAATCCAGCCGAACACCACCATTGGCAGCGAAGGCTACGGTTACGCCCAAGACGCTCAGTTCAATCACTTCCGCATCACCCACTATGGCCGCGTGATAGTGGAGAACAATGTGCACATCGGCGCCAACGTGCAGATCGATCGCGGCACTTATCTCGACAGCCGCATTGGCTCCGGTACCCGGATCGACAATCACTGTCACTTCGGTCACAACATTCAAATCGGCAACAACACTTTGATCACCGGTGGAATGATCACCGCGGGCTCCGTCACGCTCGGCAGCCACTGTGTGTTCGGTGGTCGCACCACCATTGCCGGCCACCTCACGGTCGGCGACAAAGTTCACATCGGCGGCATGAGCGGCATCACCAAATCCGTGCTAACGCCCGGACAATACAGTGGCCTGCCGCTTCAGCCGTTGAAAGACGAGCTACGCACCCGGGCCAGTTTTAAAAGCTTACCGACGATGGTCAAGCAAGTGCGTCGTATTCTTAACCATCTCGGGTTAGAAGCATCCAAGGACTAAACATGCAGCCATTTTACGTCACCACGCCGATTTTCTATGTGAACGACAAACCGCATTTGGGCACTGCCTACTGCACCATCATGGCCGATGTGTTAAAGCGTTATCATCAGCTGTTTGGTGAGGAGACATTGTATCTGACCGGCACCGACGAGCATGGACAAAAAGTGCAACAGGCCGCCGAGAAGCGCGGCATTCCGCCCCTGCAACACTGTGATGAGATGGCCGAAAATTTTAGAGTGACGTGGGCGGAATTGGATATTAGCAACGATATATTTTTTCGCACCACCTCGCCCGTGCACGCCGAGGTCGTTCAAGCTTGTTTACAGAAGCTGTTTGATCGGGGCGAGATCTACGCGGACACGTACGAAGGCTGGTACTCGGTATCCGAAGAAATATTTTTTACCGAAAAGGAATTGGTCGACGGCAAAAGCCCGAGTGGCAAACCGGTGTCGAAGATTCAGGAAAAAAATTATTTCTTCCGCATGTCGAAATATCAGCAAGCGCTGATCGATCACATTCAGGCGCATCCGCAGTTTATTTTGCCCGATTTCCGCAAGAACGAAGTGCTTGGATTTCTCCGCCAACCGCTCGGCGATCTTTGCATCAGCCGCCCGAAAGCACGTTTAAGCTGGGGCATTGAAATTCCCTTTGATAAAGATTATGTCACCTACGTATGGTTCGATGCGCTGCTGAATTACGCCACGGCGGTCGGTTTGGAGCAACCCGAACGCAGCGCTGACTTTGCCAAATGGTGGACCAACAGTGGCCCCCTGCACTTGATTGGCAAGGATATTTTGACCACGCACTGTGTGTACTGGACCACGATGCTCTTGGCTTTGGGGCTCAAACTGCCGCGGCAGATCTTTGCCACGGGTTGGATTCTCAATAAGGATAACGCCAAGATGAGCAAGTCCGAGGGCGAAGTCGTGAGTCCGATCGCCATCCGCGATCTGTTCGGCCTCGATGAACTGCGCTACTTCCTCACTCGCGAAATCCACCTCGGCAACGACGCGCCCTTTAGCGTGGCCCTAGTGGAAGGCCGCGTCAATAGCGAGCTCGCCAATAATCTCGGTAACCTGTTGAGCCGCTCCACTAATTTAGTTGAGAAGTTTTTTGGTGGACGCAAACCGCCCTTGATGGATGACGATGATGCCTCTTCGGCATTGAAGAAAAAGACTTTGGAACTCCCGGCTCTGGTCAAAAAGGAAATTGAAAGCTTGCGCCCCAGCTATGCGCTCGAGCACATTGTTTTGGTGTTGACCGAAGCGAATCGTTACATGGAAGACAAAGCGCCCTGGAAATTGGCCAAAACCGATTTGCCGGCGGCCGGCCATGTTTTGGCAACGACGCTTGAAGTTTTACGCATCACCGGAGCTTTGCTGGCGCCAGTGATGACCAAGAAGATTCCGCAGCTGCAAGCGCGGCTCGGCGTTGGCGCGAGTTCGTGGAGCGATTTGCAAAAGTGGCCCTTTATAAAGGACGGCGCCGCGGTTGCTAAGGGCGAGCCGCTTTTCCCCCGGCTTACTCATTCAGTTAAGTGATCGGATAATTCAACAACCGACAGTCAATTTGAGCATTCCATATCGGAACCTTTACACGCGCCTTAAGCTTGAGGCCCGCAGCGGCTTCGGGATTGCCGTTGAGGATCCAACAGTCCCAGCCTTTGAACTCGTTCTTTAACGTTTTGGCAAAAGTTGTCATCAGCTCTTTGGCCACTTCGGTGTCTTCCAAGCGCTCGCCGTATGGAGGATTGGTAATCATCATGCCTGGGGCTTCCGTCGCCGGCGCCTTGAGATCAGCCACGTCGCGCTGTTGGAAGAGAATCCAATTCTCAACACCGGCCGCACGCGCATTGGCGCGCGCCTTTTCCAAAACCTCTGGATCTTTGTCGTAACCAAATAATAATGGTTTACTTGGAGCGGCTTTGCGCGGTAGCGCCTTTTTTAAATCGGCATAAACCGACGGCTGGAAGTTAAGCAGATTTTCAAACGCAAAAGGGCGGCGGCGGTGCAGCGGAGAGAAGCCGTGCCCGTCCAGAGCGGCCTCGATTAAAATCGTGCCTGAACCACAAAACGGATCGATCAGCGGGGTCGGGAACTTCCAGCCCGCCAAACGCAAAAGTCCGGCGGCCACATGCTCTCGGATCGGCGCGTCGCCCATAAATTTTCGGTATCCGCGATAAGAAAGGGACTCGCCGGTCAAGTCGAGCGCCAATGATACTTCGTTGCCCACAATGCGCACGACGATGCGTAAATCGGCGCTTTCTTCATCGCCCACATCGGGACGCATATCGCATTTTTTGCGAAACTGATCCACCACCGCGTCCTTGACTTTCATTGCCACAAAACGCTGATCGGTTAGGTTTTTATGTTCGCGCACATGGGCTTCGACGCGGATGGTTTGCTTCGGGCGAATGTACTTGGTGAAATCGTGTTTGCGCAAAACTCCGAAATAAAGGTCTTCTTGATTGTAGGCGGTAAAGTCGGCCACCGGGAGCAAGACGCGAGTGGCGATTCGGCTATTTAAATGTACGCGATAGAGATCGGCCCACGAGCCTTCGAATTCCACTGAGTCGCCGCGCTTTTTGACGCGCTTGACTTCGAGCTTTTCGATTTCTACCGCTAAGGGTTCAAGCAGGCCACGGGACGTAATGGCCAAGAAGCGTGGCATCTATTCTTCCACGGCTTCCTGGCGTTCGTCCTTTAGTTCTTCGTTGTAAAGGGATTTGTAAACCTCACGCTGAAGCGAGCGAGAATCGGTGTGCAAAGCGGCTTCGGGAAGCTGAGTTTGCACCTGCAGGTCTTCTTCGTCGGCCCCGCCGGCGTAGTGACGTTTGTTCGGCACGAGCTGGGGCAAGGCGGTCGCAGGCTCACGCTGCTCGACGTTGGCATCCGCATTGCTCACGTTTGGAGTCGCTAGAAAATCTTCCTCGGCGAAAGCGCTCGTGACTACAAAAAAAACCGACAGTAATATTAAACGCATGAATCTCCCCTTTAAACTCATTCTAGCACACAAGCGAAAACTCTCAAACCGGCTTTAGGCGCCGGTGAGCGGACATCGGAATTTGCGTTCGCACCTGCTCGATAGGCGCACGCTTCAGTTCCAACACGTGCACGCCCAGACCATCGCTAAATTCATACAGCACAGTCCCCCACGGGTCTATAATCAAAGAATGGCCAAAGGTCTGGCGCACGGCTTCTCCCGAGCGATGCTCGCCCTGTTGGGCCGGCGCCACCACGTAACACTGGGACTCAATCGCGCGCGCGCGTAGGAGGGTGTGCCAGTGCGCCTTTCCGGTCGGCACCAAAAAAGCCGAGGGCACTAGAATCACATCGGCGCGTTGCGCGTAACGCAGGTAAAGTTCGGCAAAACGCAGATCGTAGCAAATGCTCAAACCGAAACGCCAACCGCGAAACTCCCACAGTCGAGGCTCGCCACCGGCACTGAACGAATCCGACTCACGCACCGGCGCCGCGCCCACCACGTCCACATCGAAGAGGTGAATTTTTTTGTAAAGGAGTTCGGGTTCAAGGCCGGCTTGAAAAACCACGGTGGCGTTGAACATTCCATGCGTCGTATCTTCGATGGCGGTGGTCAGCATCAAGGCCGCAAGCGAGCGGTCGGCCAGACTTTGCAGATACTTCATTTCGTCGCCCAGCCAATCGAGCCCGCGCACGCGGTCCCCCGAACGGATCCGAAAGAACAAGGTGTTTTCCGGAAAAACCACTAGGTCCGCACCAGCTTTGGCGGCCTGAACGTAACATTTCTCTACAGCCTGTAGATTGACATCGACCTGATCGGTGGAGGTGAGTTGGGCCACGCCAATTCGCATAGCGATCAATCCAGGTCGGCGGTGATTTTAGTGTCGGTGATGTCGCGGCAATTCCACTTGGATTTTTCCAGATTGGTTTTGATATTGCTCAAAACGTTGACGCAGCTTTCGTGAATCTTGCCGGAGCTCACGCGTTTTTCGCCACCATCGCGCGAGTAATAGGTGGAGCAGACGCCCTCTTTGTCGACAAAGACACGAATGGTGCGCACGTCGTGTTTGCTCTTGCAGATCCAGTAAGATTTATTAGCAACCTCGACCACATCGTCTGCCTGGGCATAAAACGCCACGAACAAAATCAGAGAGAGCAGGAATGTGGGAGCCGTGCGGGACCTATTCATAAAGTCCATCTCGGCACAATAAGTGCCTATTTAGAAGCTTTTTTCGCGTTCCCAGACTTAGATTTGGGTTTAGCGGCCTTGGCTTTGGGCGCGGGCGCTTCTGTTAATTTCAGGTTGGAATAATGGATATAGCCTTCCTTCTTCAGCAAGCCTTCTTTTTTGTCATAATGAGTCTGAATCCGGATGCCCTGTACGCGCACCAACATTTTCATGGCATTGACGTCTAAGACTTTGCCTTTCTTACCTTTTTCAGCGCCTGCAATCACTTGCACGGTGGCGCCCTTGCGAATCTTTAACTTCATTGTGGATGGTGTCATTGGCTATTCCGCTTTCTTGGCTTTGGGGCTTTGACGACGCAGTTTTTTCAGCATGCGGGTACGTAAACTTAAGGCGCGCTTGGAGAGCTTGGCCTGCGGCTGATTCAACACAAACTTATCCAAACTCCCGACGTGATCGATGGAGCGAATGGTGGAAGCCGCCAGTTTGAGGCTAACCATCTCTCCGAGCAGGCCGCTAAACAACCGCTTTTGCTGAACATTTGGCAGCGCCACGGATTTGGTCTTGATATTGGAATGGCTGACCAGATTTTTCACTTCAGGGGATTTTCCCGTCAATTCACAGCGTGGCATTGGAACTCCAGATCGAATTATGTAAAAGGCATCTATAGTGGAAAAAGGCGCTTGTTGGCAACCACAAATCGTAATATATGTAGCAGGCTTCAAAAGAGAAAAGGCGGAATCAATGGACAGACATTCATCAGAAGGCAGAGACAATCGTGGCGGCGAGCGCGGCGGATATGGACGCGGAGATCGCGGCGACCGTGGTGACCGAGGCGGCGATATGGATCGCGACGAAGGCCGCGGCATGAAGAAAAACTATCGCTCGAAATTCCGTCCGGATTATCCAGCGGATTTTTCCTTCGATTATAAAGATCCCGTAACTTTGGGACGCTTTATTATGGAGAGCGGTAAGATTGTTCCCTCGCGCATTAGCAAATTGAGCTCGGCACAACAGAAAAAAGCCGCATCCGCAGTTCGTAAAGCTCGCAGCCTCGCGTTGTTACCGAACGGCACTGGCGCTTACGATACTTTCGAGCGCCCGGAAGTGATTTCTCCAAAGCCTTTTACATTAGAATAATGTGATTCGTGGGAAGGGCTTTTCAGCCTTTCCCGCCCGCATGCGATCGATAAATAGGGCGCCGATCAAAGCGCTAAATACTCCTGAAGATATTTTATGAAAGACCGGCCCGGATAGGCCCCAGATGCGCACGTCCGTGAAGTCGGCGTCCAATTGCCACGCGCGCGCGGCGAGCATCGGAATTGAAATCAAAAACACGTGAATCAGTAAAACGTAAATCGTGAGGGAGTGCCACTTCCGCGGCCAATGCCGAGTGCGATAAAGCATGAAGAGACCCGTGATGACGAAGTAGCCCCCCGCCAAGGCACCCGCCAGCCGATGATTGGTTAGAATTGAAAAGACTAAGCCCGCCCACAAAATAGCAAAGATCTGAAGGCCTAAGAATATCTTAAAATCGCGACACTGCATGGAATAAAACCTCCTCGCACTAAACCGGACACAATATCGCATTATAAGACAACCCCGACAAGTCTCGGGTCGAGGCGTGACCTAAGGGTAGCGGGCGCAATTCTCTGAGAACAAGGAAAGCTCCCAAATCTTATTGCGGTCTAGAGCATTAGCTCCGGGCAAATCCCGCATGATGCGTTCGCGAAAGTTCACAAACTCTGTTTCGCCATAAAATCGCGTGATCTGGGTCTTGAGTTTACAAAATAGCGACAGGTCAGCGATTTCCAGCCAACCGTATTTTGAGCTATAGGAAATCGGCGGGCTTTCGCCCCAGCCCAAGCGAATCAGTAGTTCAATCGGCTCCCATAGCGCACGTTTGTATTCGGCAATGTCGCCGACCGCGGACCAACACTCGTTGGTCAAGGTGCCAAGATCGTGCAACATGACTTTGAGTTCTTGAAAAAATTCATAGCAGCCACCTGGATTGTTGGTGGCTTTGCACTGATCACGCAAGCGTTCGTATTTTGTCGAGGTCACCTGTTTTTTAGTTGGGTCTTTAAACAGAAAGCGGCGCTGGGCATTTTGGATGACGACCAGCTGCGAGTCGCACAGGGAGTGTGGCGGCTGGCTGATAATGATAAAGGCTATGCCTCCCGCAATCGCTAAAAACGCCAGAAGGTTTTTGGGGATCAGTGACATATTCTCCCGACTAAAAGGTCAGCTTGCCTTGCACCATGACCTGCATCAACGACGCGGTTTGATGGACCAGCCCCTCGGATGCATTGTCTTCGCGAACCCAATTATTCTTCAGTGTGGCGCCGGGCATGAAGTAACCCAAGCGTCCAAGCAACGACAAGCCGCCGTCATAGCGATGCTCGGCCCAAAGATCGATCTCGTTGCCAATCCCCCGAGCGCACGCCGACCCTCCCGCAACCGCACCGGTAGGATCGCAAGCCGTGGCATTGAGAAAAAGATTTTTGCCGTAGTAACCGGGCCGGACCATGTCCTCTTTTTCGGTCTTGGAGAACATGTAGTAGGCCAAACCAACGTCAGTGGTGTCACTGGGTTTACCGGTCCAGCCTGCAGAGAAGTAGGTGAGATTTCCCCACGCGACCAGCTCCATCAGGCCGGAGCCCGAATGCTTGTCGTAAAAATACGGATCGTAGGTGCGATCAGCCGTGGTCGCGTCCGCTTGTTTCATGCCGCTGTCGACATGAAAGCCTAAGAACACGTGGCTTAGCATGACGGTTGGAAAATTAATGCCGAGTTCGCCTTGATACATCGAGGCGTTGATTAAGCGCACCGGCGTGTTCGCGCCAAGATCGGAATTCTTTCCGCTTATACCCTCGTAATCCGCTTTGAAATCGAACATTCCGTAGGCTACCGAGGCGGCGGCTCCGAAACGCAAGGCCTTTTGGCTCTGATTCTTTTGCACCGTCGAGCCCACACCGGTGGAGGTGTCCGTGATGCCGTCGGCCACGTCTTGAATAAAGTTGGCGTTCAGCAACTTGAGCCACTCGGGCATGACCTTGAGATCAAAGACCAAGCCGTAGGAGTCGCGCTGCGGATCGCTGGTGGTGCTCTTGGTCGTCCCTGTTAAAGAGCCGGGTGAGGAGCCCGAAAAATCGCGCATTTTAAATGCGAAGGCCTGAAGTCTACCAAATTCGGCCTCATAACTGGCCTCTACGCCTTCATAGGAATAGGGTTGTGCCTGCCAATCATTTACGGCCATAATCGCACCGTCACCAAAGGCATAGTTCATGCGCCCAAATTTTACATTCAAGTCGTCGGCCATCAGCCAGGCGACATATGCCTCATTGACCGAAAGAAAATTGCGCTCATCCAAGTTGCCGGGAGTGCTCGTCGTTTGCCCACGCTCATTAATATTTTCGGTGCGGGTCTGCCCAAACGCGGCCGACTGTAACAGTGTCGCTGTGAGCGAAAATTTTTCGTTGGCGCGAAAGCCGACGCCCAGCTTGAAACGTTGATCGACGGCATTGTGATGATTCGGTTTCACGCTGGCGTTGCCGGATTCATTTTGTTCAAAGGCGTCACGCAAGCGAAACTCGGCGGTGTGTGAAACTTCCGATTTGCCTTTGTCTTGCGCTTGTGCGAGCGAGGAAGCGATTAGGATTATGAGTGTAAAAACTCGCCACATATCGAAGCTCCTTAGCTGGCGTCCATGGACCATAGTCTACTCCAACGCAGTAAGCCAATGGTAGAAACCCACGCACGATCTTGGCAATGAAAACTTTGGCCCTCATAAAAGACTGCGTCAAAAGTGGGTCGTTTGACAGCATCTGGTGAATTGCATAGCTTGCGTCTTAGAGCGCAAAGTAGAATGACTTTTATATTAATCGGCGAGTAGCGCAGTCTGGTAGCGCATCTGCTTTGGGAGCAGAGGGTCGCAGGTTCGAATCCTGTCTCGCCGACCACTTCTGATATAAGGCCACTTTTCTTCTCCAGCCCCCGAACGAGGCGGAGAAGAAAAGTGGCCTTTGTCGTTTTCGGCACCAACAGCGATTTTTTCAGGCTCATAAACAGAACTCGGATTTGGAAATTTATAGATTTTGGCCTCGGTCGAGGCGGCAGAGGACCGCCCCTTTCCGGTCGAAAAAGGGGCGATTTTTGGATCTAAATTGACGTAAAGCTCAAGCGTATTTTCACTTTCGCCAACATGGATAATCCCCTGTGGGATAATCGTTCGGACCACGCGCTTTTGCTCCAGGTGATGAAGTGTGTTGAAGTTCGCCACCACCAAACGCAGATAGTCTTTCAGTTTATCGCCACGGAAACATTCTTTGAAACGATCTTCTTCGTCACGTACCGTTAGCAATTCGGATTTAAGTTGGTCAATCTCGCCCTGAGCCTTCTCCTTTTGTTCGAGGAGGATTTTCACCACATCGGCCAAGTTCTTATCTCCAGCGATAGCGGCATTCCGAATGGCTTCGCCAAAGTTATGGGAAGCCTGATCCAGTTTCGCGATTTCAGATTCAATCCATTCCTTTTGACTGCGAATCTTCGGAAGCCCAAAGTCCTTATGTTCGGACATTCGGGCAATCAGACGATCCAAAAGGCCACTCTCGTCCAAATACTGCTTGAGACGATTCATCACGAGGCCATGCAAATGGTTGCTGCCAAAACGTTTTCCGAGCTTTCGATTGTGGTAATACGCCTTCTTTGCCGTGAACTCCCCACCGTAACGACTGCCGGTTGGAGCGCGCAAGATGGATGACAAAAGAAATTCGCTTTCGCGCGACTTATGGTCGGCTTTCTTGGCCATCTCATCCACACATTTTAAAAGCTCGGGATCTATAATATCACCGTGAACGCGGTGGTGGTGATATTCCCAAGTAACAAATCCCTGCTTGTCCTGGCGATCTGGATACTGCCCATAGGAGTCGTAGAACCGATTGAAGCCGCGATATTTAGGGTTCGTCAGTAGCCCCATTAACGTCGACCAAGTAAATTTCTTGCCGCCCTTTAGGCGCGGCTTGATGATCTTGCCCTTTTCATCAATTTTCTTTTCCGTCCACCATTTCTTGGTGAGATATTTATCCCCCTTCTCATGACAGAATTTGAGCGTGCCTTCGCGGCTGCCGCCCAACTCACGAAACTTTTCCATAACATCAATCGCAAACTTGAGTTCGTCTCGGTCAACTTCATATTTGCCCGCGAACTCCGGGTGCTTATTAAGGCCGAGGATCGGCGAGGGCGAAGGGTCCTTTCCAGCCTCGACCATCGCCACTCGGCCTTTTCTTAGGACCTTTTCCGAGAGGTCGGCGCTGTACTCGCCCGCGCGGATGTTATCGAGCTTAAAGCGCCAACGATCTCCCTGGTTACGGAAATCCATTTTTCCGCCCTCAATGAAAAAAAGCTCGACGTTATAGTCAATAATCTTCTTCATCAGCTCCAAGTTGAAAATCTCGTCGCGCGAGAGTCGATCCAATTTTTCCACCACGATAAAGTCAATCGCACCCAGCTCAATAAGCTGAACAAGCCTAAGCATGTCATGGCGCCTATGAGTATTCTCGCTTTTGGCGCTGGCCTTTTCCTCAATGGTACGAATAATTTTATAACGCGTACCAGTTTCCTCAAAGATAGCCTTTTCCCAGCGGCGGATCATGATTTCCTGCGCCTTTAGCGAACCATCTTGCGTGCGTCCACGCTCTACCGTGGAAACCCGCGTGATCGCCCAACCCTCGCGGGTCTTTTTATGTCTTCGGTCAAATTCACTTGTATTTGCACTACTCATTTTTTAACTCACCTTTGAAATCTTTTGAGACAAGACCTTGTAAATCAGGTTCTCAAGGATCAATTCAATAGTTTCCATTTCTCTTCTGAACTGTTCCAAATTGTCCGGTTTCACTTGTTTCACTATAACCTTCGTAATCTTGCATTTAGAAAGCTCGGGCAAATCTCGCTTTCTTCGATACCCGCTTGCCCGAACTTCCTTCAAACACCCTTTGCACTTGGCTTCCCTGCGAGCCCCTTTTTTGTAAAACTCAGAGTATGGCTTCTCTACTCCACATTTTGAGCACCGTCTCCGGTGCTCCTGTGCCTGTGCATCTTCAAATTCGTAGTATAGCAAAATAAATCGTCATTTCGTAGACTTGAAGATTCCGCGAAAACGGCCGAAGCTGTGTTATGGGATCAGTTTTTGCGCTATTTTTGGACCTCATCCGGCTTCTCGCCAAGTT
>JANXMF010000056.1 GCA_025354795.1 Pseudobdellovibrionaceae bacterium | reverse complement strand
TGCAGCGGCTTCACCACAAAGTCGTAAGCCCCTACATCAATGGCCTCAAGCGCGACTTCGGAACTGTGGTGACTCGACATTATAATTATGGGGATGGTGCAGCCTTGCTCAGTCAACGCCGCGGTCAAGCGCACGCCGCTCATATTAGGAAGTCGCACGTCGGATATAAGGACATCGCAAAAGCCGGGAGCGGAGGCCTCTCTTTCGAGAGCAGATTCCGCATCGGTAAAGGACTCGACTTCAAAACCTTTGCCGCGTAAAAATCCGCTTAAGAGTTCAAGCACATCAAGATCATCATCTATAATCGCGATCTTTTGCCTTTTCATAAGGTGATCTTTATCACGTTATCAAAGCCGACCCTAGTGAATCTGCACGTAGCTGTGCTTTAGTTCGCGTTGCGTGCGAGAGTGCATTCATTGGCGGTGAGCGGGAAGATTTTTCTAAAGCGTGAAAAGCTCAGGCGCTCGGAAGTATTAAGGTTGTCTTAACTGACCAGATTTTTTACATCGATTCGCAGCTAAGTTCAAATTTGTCGTCGCCGAGGCAAATTTCCTCTCTAAAATTTGTTTAGTCCGCTCGCGAGCAATGGCTGTGGCACTTCAGCTTTTGTTAAATGTGCGAAACGTCGGCAATTCGCTATCAGTGCGGTACTTGGGCTAGATCTTGCTTACTAATTCGTCATTGTTGAGTAACAGATCAAGAGTGAGGAAAAAATGAACCCCAAGGGCAGTCTGAACATTTCATCTAACTGATGCGGAGGTCCCCATGGCACTACAAGAATATTTTTTGGTCATCGGCTTTATAAGTATGCTCCTGACACCCGGTTGGGCGCACACGCCTAAAAAGGCCGGCCTGCGAAATATAAATATATCGTTGTCGGAGCCTATAAATTTAAAACGAAAACCGCTAAATTCAGACAACACCCTAGCCAATGTGTCCAATCGCTGATTTCGCTTTAAGCGGAACCTTCCCCCCCTCCCCGAGGTTGGAGAGTTGATTGGCTCTCCAACCTTCCCCCTTTACGACCTATGTCTAGAGAATCTCGCGTACCGCGGATGAGAGCGTCCTCAAGATTCAGGCTTTGAAATTCGCTAAAAGTCTTTTTAACATAACTCATGGCAAACACTATCCGCTTTTCACTAGTCCTTTTGTTGTGCGCAATGTTCAGGCCTGCTTACGCCGCTTTCTCCCCAATCGCCGTGTCGGTGCTGCCGGCAGTGCAATTTCCGCCATCGGATTTTGATATCACCGGAGTGAGACTGAGTGTGCTCGCGGGCAAACAGCGCAGTGTATATGGCTTGGATTTTGCGGGCGTCGGTAACATTACCGATCTCGATTTTGTCGGTCTTGGAGTTTCAGGAATTTTCAATTGGACCAACGGCACCACCAATGTGCTCGGGCTCCAGCTCGCCGGCCTTGCCAATGTCAACACCAGTCATACCACTGTGTACGGCCTGCAAGCGGCCTTCGCAGTTAATAACAACAGCGCCGAGGCCAAAGTCGTAGGTCTGCAATTGGCCGCGTTCAATGTGAGCCCGTTCACCAAAATTTGCGGTTTTCAGGTCGGGCTCTACAATCGCGCCAATGACGTCTACGGATTTCAGATTGGCGTGATCAATGTCGCAAAAAGCTTGCATGGAGTCCAGATCGGACTGCTCAATTTTAACGAGACCGGGTTGTTCTATGTGGCGCCCGTCCTAAACATTGGCTTCTAAGCCGAGCGTCGTAACATTTTTGCTGCTGGCGGGCCTATCCGCGTGCGCGACGCCGGCCAGAACTCCGGCCGCAGCAGCCGGTTCAAACGAGTGCCGGGGTTTTGACGAGTGCAGTAAAATGACCGCCGCCCGCCGTATGCCGATCACCAAAACAAATGAGGTCAATGAACGTCTCACTACGAGAAATCCCTTGAGTGAGACCCTTAACCTTCCGATGATTGATTAGGCCTTTCGTCCCGGAGGTTTGAATTGAGAAAGATAGCTGCCCGGCGGTGGACTGCGATTTTCGCGCTCACCATGCTTACGTTTGAATTTCAAAACTGCGCCGCCCCCAACAATATTCCGGCGTCTAGTGAGAGCGCCAGCACCGCCCCCACTACGAACACTACGAACACTCCGATCTACTCCACCTTCCCGACCGCGCGATTCACCACTTCCACGGCGAACACTTGGCAATACACGGGCGAATCGATATCCATCACCGTTCCGCCGGGGCGTCATGCTCATTACCGCGTATTCTTAAGGCAGATGGCCTACTCAACCGCTGCAGGCGCCTATTTGATGTACCTTTCAGACGCTTACGCGGGTCCGCAAGGCCAGCCCTCACACCTGGGATCGCCTTGGCAAGGGTTGCAAGCCGACACATGGGCGACTTTGACTTCGGAGGGCTATTTGGATCTTGCGCCGGGAACCTACACTTATTACGTGCTGATTTACAACGCTACAAGCGGCACGCTCGCCGTGGCCAACTCCGCCACCGACGGCGCTGCCTACTGCACCGTCATTGCTTGGCCGCTTTAAAGTGCGTTTGCCAGAGCAAGTGCGCGCCATCGTTCCACGCCAGCGCGGACAAAATGATTTTTGCGGATGTCTAACTTAAAGACTTCCTGGACCAGCACCAACGCGGCCACAGGTTAAGGAACGCTTCAACAGGCTCGTTGGCTATGCTGTATTAGTTCCCGAGGCCGTTTCTTTTGATTGGTTGAAAACCAACATCCTTTGTTTACGTGACTGAAACCTTTTGCGCAGAATGGACTCAAGTGTCTCAACCACCCGGTTCTCTATCCCGGGGCCGGATCGGTGTGGGATGTGATGATCGCACCCATCAGATTTTAAACGTTAGAATCCGCCGTTCACAATCAGAAACGCCTTCATCGGTCCGGTGTCGTTCAAATTGATCAGGCCTAACTGCAACCCATGTACCGAGGTCGCACGATTGAACAATCCAATCTGTAAACCAATCACACTTTGCGCGGTATTAATCAGACCAATTTGAACTCCGCGAATATCGGTGTGCATGCCGATGTTCAATAGCGCCATCTGCACTCCGTAAATCGAAGTCTCTGCGGTATTGCGATTAATCAGTGCCGCGAGTTGAACGCCCGCAACGTTGGTGCGGTTGGTGTTGAAGTTCGCTAAACCGGCCGCTTGCAAACCAATGATGGTTGTCATGCCGTGGGTGACGTTGAATACACCGGAAATTTCACTACCGACGGATGTTACATAAGTCAAATTGCCGAGACCGCCAATGTCGATGCCGTAGACCGATTCCGACTTCCCCCACAGCAAACTCACACGCGCACCCGCGACAACAAAGTTATTGGGAGGAATTGCCAACGGCGGCACCACCCCCACGGAAATTGGCGTGAACAGCGCTTGCGCCGCTGATGCCAAAAACGCGAGCCATACACTAAATAACAATCCACAGACGCGACAGACAAATGGAATCTTCACAGTGAGTTAATTCCATCTCAGAGAAAATGATTCGTCACGATAAATGCGTGGCGCCGCGCAACTGGATGCGGAATTTGACCACGCGGAAGTGGCAAAAATGATCGCCCGCGCGCGCGCCGGGCGCGGTATTCACACCCTCCGTGGCTCAGTTTTTGCTGTCCATCCAGCTGAAACCAGCCATTATTAGGTAGGTATAATTTGCGGCGTCTGTGGTTCTCTCTTCTCGCGGAAATCTTTACTTCGGCGGCTCTCGCCGGAGTGATCCGTCCGTCACCAACGACCATCGAGTTCCGCGATAAGCCCGGTATGTCGATGGAAGTACAACTTACTCTCATCCGGATTAAGATTCCAATGGCTCAGTACATCTTCAATCCCGATACCAAGACGGTGCGCGTGGGTGGAAGCGTGGCTTTTGATATGCGCAGTCTCACCCAACCCCTGCAAGAGGAACTTTTCTTTGCTCTTACGCAAGTCTTGCGAGGCGAAGCGCCCGTCGCGGGGGTATATTATGACTTTTCTGCCGCTGAAGTTCAGATTTTAAAGAGTCCCGAGGCCCGAAATTATTTAGAGGATGTGCTGAGAGATCCAAGACGCAGCCGAATTGCCTTTGATCCTTCGCATGACGCGTACCAAGTACGCCGGCTATTAATTGTTTATCCCGGCAATGACTTTCGCCTGCTCGCGAGTTTGCGCTCCATCGTCGAGGCAAAAACACTCTGGACTGGCCCTTCGGGCACAGTCTTCGACTTCAAAAATGCAACCGTCCAGTTCACCGAGGCTCCGACTTTTACTCAACGATTGGATGGCTCCTTCAATGTGTTTGGCCGCTGGGTGGGCTTTGGTGGGCGACTTCCGCAAGAAACGCCCGTTTCAAGTCACGGAACCGCCACGCCAGTGCAGGACCTGCAACAAAGTCTGTGCTCCTTGGTGCTTCAGAGCCCTAACGAAGCCGAGTTCCCATAGATGGGATTCGATCCACGTATGCACGGCTGTGCGATGCATAAAACTTTCTGTCGCGACCGTCTCCGCCGTCCTGATCAGGTAGTGAAATCAATACACTTTAGACTTACCTCCATTAGTCTAATATAGAGAGCGACGAGGAGCATGAAGTCATGAGTAAAGTATTTTACTTTATAAACATGGGTAGAATGAGGCGGACGTTGATGTATGTGTTGGCGTTTCAGTTAAGCCTGCCACCGTTCGCCTCGGCCCGCACTGAAAGTGTATTCCCGCACGAAGGGCTCAGCCAGATTTACGGTGATACGCTTGAACGCCAAATCCGAGCCGTGGAAATAGACTTTGCCCATGCCAACCCTGAAATGTTCGACCAAGACCCCTTTTTCTTAAGAAAGATTTTCTGGCATAATCGCTCACAGCCCTCATCCCCTGATTTTACCGTCACCTCAGAAAGCGGCCACGTCAGGATTCGTTCGCGCTTAATGAAAGCCGACCTCGACCTCGCGCTCTCGCTTCGCCAGGTGCATGAGGACCCGTACTATATTTATTTTCTTCCCACCGCGGACTCAGATATTTTCCGGGAAAAAAATGGTTCGCCAAATCCGCTGCAAGCGCTGTTCGTGGTTTCCAAGGCCGACCTCGTCATGAAGTCGCAGTCTGCGGATCTGACTTTGGCGTCCTCGCTCCCGCCGCTTTATGCGGTTCCGCTCTTTGGCAACTGGACCGCGGATGATCGGACCGAGGTTTTGGACTCAGGTGTAAACGAAATATATTTAACAAATTATCAAGGTCTGCGCGCGCAGCTCACACTTGAGGATATCGAACAAGCGGTCCAGATCGGTCACCAAAACCTGCTGATTAGCGGACTGCTGGCGCCAGAACGCGAGCGCTACGAACAGCAAAATGTAGCGGCGATTCTAGCGAGCATAGGACATGGCGGCTTGCCTGAGTTTCACTATGGCTACGCTCCCCGCGGTAGCACGGCACTTTATGGTTTGATTCCCACCGGCATCAATTTAGATGATCCCGAACGATCGGTAGCTCGACGACATGGCGGTGGCTTCGCGCGGAATTCACTGGTGGCGCGGATGGCCAATCTGCTTTTGCCCCAAGCCCACGGCCTTGGCACCATCCCTCCCGAATACAGCATGTTTTTAGTGCGTGCGGCCTACTTATGTGCCGGCACTTATCTTACCGGCTTTGCCCTGCGCTGGGCGGCTTATCGTGAGCGCTTCGCGGCGATTGATGCGCTACATCTTGAGGCCAAAATCGCGCGAGTCGCAAAACTCCCGAAGGACGAGCGCGACCGGACGGTAATGCGAGACCCGGAGCTAAGGCAGTTGCCGCCCTCGTTTTGGACCACGGCTTACCGTGAGCTTTTGGCGAAGCCGGTGGCGGTTCAAGGTCAGCTGTTAACGGCGGTTGGCACGGGGCCGGTGGTTTTAATTTCCGATGGGTTGACCTATCTTAAGGATCGACTTTTTCCGCAAGCCGCTTTTGAGGACCAAAAGTCCTTTAAAGAGCGCAGCGGCTTTCTTTATAAGTTTATTTTCGGGCCCGTCATCAAAAGTTTTATTTTTGAACGCGGACGCGGCGTTGGTTTTGCGTCCAACTTGCGAACGGTGGTCAACGGCATCTTAATCTGGGGCTTGATCGACACCAGCATCACCGGATTTTTAATGCTCTATGTGCAACCTTTGTTTCTAGGCGATGCGCAAAACAATCCCGATTCGATGCGCTTCGTGATGTCGGAAATCACCCGCAACGCCTGGATGTATATGTTCATGGGAGCTTTCAGTTACACCCAAGATTTGGTGTCGCGGATCAAGCAGTCCTGTGAAGCGCGAGTGAAGGCCGCTTTTGCCGCAGCTGGTAAATTTGTCGACGCCGATAAAGCCCGCTACCAAGCGGAATATGAAAGGGCCGTCGCCGAGGATATCGCGGAGCAATTAGTGAATCGCTCGCTGCCCGATCCACGCGAAGAATTTTTGATTGATGCCGCGACCATTATCGATCGATTCCGGGGCCTTTTCTTTGGCTACAAAGTCCCCGCCTCAAAACCCGCTGAAGACTACGTACTGGCCCACGGTCGCCAGGGCATGCTCGCGGCCTCACTGGAATTGGCCTTGAGCGAAGCCCGCGAAATTTCCCGCCGTCTCGGAAATCGCGGAGAAGCAAAGAGATTGGTGCGACGCCTGGAAACTCTAAACAATGATTATAGGATGTTGGGCGGAGGGATGCGCGCCGCCTATAAGACCAAGGGCATGCTCACCACTCTCAGTTACCGCGGCCCTCTCACCGAGCCCGTGGATGAGCGATTCCTTCCGGAGGCTTGGGTCAGTGAAGATGGACCGGTGGTGGCGGAGGCCGCCGCGTTTTTGTTCCGCAGCTCATTTTTTTGGCACTTGGATGCCAACAGCTCACTCGCGGGTTTGACTCAACAGCCAGTAGGTCAGGGGCTCCAAAGCCCCGTCGCCCCCACAAATCTCGCGGAAATGATTTGGGCGCGGAGGCGCTTCGTGGCAGCGGCGGTGCGCGCAAGCGAGGAAAAAGCCTTCTCGGCGTATCAGCCACCACTCACGCACGATGCAATTGAGCAAATGCAAGACGCCGCCGCCAAAGCCGCGGCCGATTTGGAGGTCGAGAGTGCGGGGCCTAGCGATCAAGCGGAATTGTGGCGCCATTCATACACTCAGGCGCTGGCCAAACAAGTGGGCGTACATATCGATATCAATGACTCTTCTGACCTCATTTTAAAAGTGCGCCATGACACCGAGGCCCTCGTCGGCGAAATGCTGACCTATAATGAAGCCATTCGCAAATATCGTGTCCATCTCGATCCGCAACGGCAAAAGCAATTTGACGCCCAACTCTACGCGACTCAGTTTTTGATAACATATGAAAAGAACACGGTGCGAGCTGAAACTCCGCTGGAGTCTGGCCTCAGTGATCTGCAGCCGGGTAAATATCAGCAACGACGGCAGCAAACACACAGCTGGCTCGGAAAACTGATTCTGCGCATGCGCGAGTCCGCTTATCACCCTGAATCCTTTCAACCTGGCGCCGAGAATTTAAAAAATCGCACATGGCCGCTGCGCGGTTATTTCAAAGCCGGATGGAGTAGCGGTTGGCCGCGATTTTACGCGATGATTTTTGGCGCATACCTTGGCAACCGCTACATCGGCGCCGTGGATCAGACTTGGATTACGTATGTCATGCTCTACTCCACCACTTGGGCTTCAACCATGGCGACTGGGTTTAATGACAACTTCTGGTCCACCTATTTGGGCATTAAGCCAAACAGCA
>JANXMF010000050.1 GCA_025354795.1 Pseudobdellovibrionaceae bacterium | reverse complement strand
TGGTGTTCGGCGAGGAGTGGGAAGTGTCGGTCATCATCCCGGCTTGGCTGCCGGTGAAACTACTTGCGGGCACGCCGAGGTCGGTTAAGGCCATGCTCATCAAAGACATGCTGATGCGTTCGCCGGCGGAGAGCAACATGTCGAGTTCGCGGCGATTGGGGTGCGGGCTTATCTGATAGGCCATACGGATCAACTCGTCGGTAGTTTTGCCCATTGCCGAAACGATTACCACGATGCGGGTGTTCTCGCGATAGAGCTTGGTCACCTCCACGGCCACGGCGCGGATTTTTTCAGGGGTTGCGAGGCAGGCGCCACCGTATTTTTGCACCACGATCATGGTCAAAAAAGACACCAAAACCGAATCCGCGTCAAGAATCAAAGACCGGCGCGAATGAACTGCGAAACTTTGGGCTGAAGCCCCTTTGGAATCCTAATTCGGTGGCTGCCGACAAAGCCCGGAACGAAACCCTTCACCAACTCCGGGTTGAGTTGCATCAACTGAGTGCTGGTAACACCGATGGCGCGCGCCATATTGTAAAGATCTGTACCTCCGGGCACGGCGAAATAGTCGTAATGGTAGGGTTCCTGCGGATTCAATTCATGAAAGCCGTAGAGCTTTGGCGCTTTGGCGATCAGCATCGCCGCCAAAAGTTTTGGAATGTACTGTTTAGTCTCGTCAGGGAAATCGGTGCGCTTGCTGAGGATCCAGTAGTTATTGGTGTGGTGGCGATTCACCAACTTCTGCATGCGGCCCTCGCCCATGTTGTAAGCGGCGGCGGTGAGGTACCATGAGCCGAATTGGCGAAAAAGATCGCTCAGGTAGCGCGAGGCCGCGGTCGTGCTTTTGGTGAAATCGCGGCGCTCGTCTAGCCACCAGGTGGTGCGGAGGCCATAACGATTGGCGGTGGGTGCGATGAATTGCCAATAGCCAACGGCTTCGGCGGTGCTACGCGCTTGCGGTGAAAAGCCGCTCTCGATCATGGCGACGTAAGCTAAATCTTGCGGCATGCCCTTTTCCGCCAACACTTTTTGCATTTGCGGAAGGTAGGCGTGCGAGCGCTCGAGCCAAGTGCGAAACCAGTGGCGGCCGCCGGTCTGATAATAATTGATCCACCATTTCACCTTCGTGTTGTAGGTGATCGGGATATCAAAATAGGGCGAGGCATCCACTGGAGTAAAGGAGGTGGGGCGACCCGTAGCTTCGGCCGCTAAATTGAAAAGCAGACAAAGTGCTAGCGTGAAAGACTTGAGAACATCCTTGTTCATTGCATTTCAGTATGGAGCGAAAGCACCAAGCGGTCGAGTCCAAGTGTCATAATTCTCAGTCTCGACTGCCAAAAGCGTGACACCCTCACATCGACTTTCGTCGTGCAATGCTTGCGCGTTTCGGCACAATCGGCGCTTGTCTTAACCATTTCACGACTTCCATTCAGTCCAGACTTTCATGGCACATGGCTTGCTCATTCTAACAATTGTACAAGGAGGTCGAGGCATGAGTTCAAAGGGAATCTACTCCGCGGTCAGCGGCGCGATGGCGCAGAACTCTAGACTCGACACCATTGCCAACAACTTGGCCAACGTCAACACCAGCTCGTTTAAAAAGGATCGTCAGGTTTTCAGCGAATACCTCTCAACTTACGAAAAGCCCGCCGACGTGATTCAAGTTCCGCGGGTTCCGGCCTCGATCGAAAGTTTTTACGATATGCAGGGGGGCGACAATGCTTATGTCAACCCAGCGGGCACTTACACTAATTTTGAACAGGGTGGACTCAGACCCACGGGCTCGCCGCTGGATTTGGCGCTTGAGGGTAAAGGTTTTTTTGAAGTGCTTACACCGCAGGGTTTGCGCTGGACGCGCAACGGGGGTTTGCAGGTCGATAGCGCGGGCCGGTTGGTGACCAAAGATGGCTATCCGATTTTGAAAGACGGTCAGGGCGATCCCGCCCAACGCACCATTCAGCTCACTTCGCGCAACCTGACGGTTTCGGAAAAGGGCGAAATCTTTGACGGCGGCAATCCGGTGGGCAAATTGGCGATCGTGGATTTTGCCGTTCCCGATGATTTGCAAAAAGTCGGCAACAGCAATTACACGCTCAAGGCCACCGCGGGTTCGGCTCCGATTCACACGGAGGAGGGCCGCGTCCATCAAGGGTTTATGGAAGCCAGCAACGTGAACGTGGTGGAAGAAATGACGGACATGATAAGCGCCAACCGAGTGTTTGAAGCCACCCAAAAGGCGATCAAGGGTCACGATCAGATGGATGAAAAATTAATCAATGTCGTTGGTAAGGTGTGAGGTAAAATATGATCCGTTCTCTCAATACAGCCGCCACGGGGATGAAAGCGCAGCAACAGGAAATGGATGTGCGCGCCAATAATATTGCCAACGTGGGCACAACCGGCTTTAAAAAATCGCGCGCGGAATTTGAGGATCTGATGTACTCCACTCAAGTCGAGCCCGGTGCCGCCACGGGATTAAATTCAATCAATCCCACCGGCGTACAAATCGGTTTGGGCGTAAAAACCGCGGCTGTATCCAAGGATTTTGAACAAGGTTCGGCCAAAGTGACCAATGCGCCGTTTGATATCGAAGTGCAGGGAAATGGCTTTTTCCCTGTGCAAATGGCCAATGGGCAGATTGCTTACACCCGGGATGGCTCCTTTAAGAAAGGCCCCGACGGGCGCGTTCAAGATAGGAATGGCAATATCTTGCAACCTGAAGTGGTGATTCCTCCCAATTCCGTGGGTGTGGAGATCGGTCAAAGTGGCCAAGTCAATGTGGTGATTGATGGCCAGGTGCAGCCGCAGAACGTGGGCCAGTTGCAACTAGTGGGCTTTGTAAACCCAGCCGGTTTAAAAAGTTTGGGCGGAAACCTGTTTGCGCCCACCAGTGCCAGTGGACTTCCGCAGCAAGGACAGCCCGGGCAAAACGGCTTGGGCACCGTGGCCCAGGGCCAGCTTGAGGCGAGCAATGTGAATATCGTTGACGAAATGGTCGGCATGATCACCACTCAGCGAGCCTACGAAACCAATTCCAAAGTGATTCAGGCTTCCGATCAGATGTTACAAGCCATCAATAATATGAGGTAACGGTCGATGCGCGGGTTTGGGCTTTTGATAATTCTGCTCTGCCAATGGTGTGTCGCCGATGTGTTGGTGCGGGTGCGTCCGCATGTAGTGGTCACGCCCGATTCGCAAGTCACGATGGCGCAACTCATCGATGCGCAAGGATTGAGTCAGGAAACCACGAGCCTACTGGCCACCATGATTCTCACCAAAGCGCCTGAGTATGGCGAAAAGATCGAACTTGCCAATGCCAGTATCACTCAGCTTTTAAGACCGCTCATGCAAGACGAACGCCGTCGCAACGCCAGCAAATTGCAATTGATAGTTCCCAAAGTCGTGCACATCGACACCACGAAACGCGGTTTGGAAAAGGATCTGGTGCTGCTGGAACTGCAACAAGCATGGCAACCGCTATGCGCGGATTGCCGCTTGGAAATCGAAGGTTTGAGTTTGCCCAAAGTCGAGGGGATTCGCGATTGGACTTTGCGCTTAAAGGCGGAGTTACCGCGCGGAAGTTTTTCGCTACCCGTGGATTTGATTCGCGAAAATGGTTCGATGTCACCGGCGTGGGTGAGTGGTCGCTTAGTGACCAAAAGACAAGTGCCGGTGGCTAAGCGTGCGATCGCCGCAAGTGAGCGGCTGACGGCAGCGGATTTTTCGTGGGAGTTCCGTGACACCTCCTATGCCGTGGACGGAATTCCGGTAGCAGAAGAGATGGTGGGTCGGCGTATGAAGCAAGGGTTGCGCGCGGGCGATATTTTGTGGAAGGGCATGGTCGAAAAGGAAAAGGCCATCCGCCGCGGCGACATGGTGCAATTGAAGTCATCGGAAGGATCTTGGGAAGTCACCCTGCGCGTGATTTCGGAACAAGACGGTTACATCGGTGATTTGATCAACATGAAAAATCCAACCACCAATAACAAACTGGTGGGCCAAGTGGTGGGCCAGGGTGAGGTAGAGTTGCGATGAGGCTTTACGAATGGCTGACGATTGCATTCTTGTTGGTGTTCTGTGTGACCGATAGCGGTTGCGCGAGCTTTAACCGCAAGCTCAAGGGTTTGCTTGGGGGCGGTAGCTCGAGTCCGACCGCTGAAACTAAGACCGCCTCGACTCAAACTAGGTTTTCCGACTCCGAAGACGTGGCACCGCGGGTGAAACGCCAGTACAAACGCACCACTCGCGAAACTCTCAATGAGGAGTCCGCCCTCGACTCCAAAGCCGGTTCACTATGGGTTATGGAAGGCCAGGGAGCCTATTTATTTTCACAAAACGTGGTGCGTTTGGTGGGCGATCCTCTTGCCATCACGCTTGAGGGTGATCCCAAAGACCAATTGCAATCAAAAGCCAATGTGATCAAGAAATTGATTGCCAAAATCGAAGAGCGGCAAAAGGCCCGCCAGCGCGGACCGGCGGCGGAAGAAGCGGAAGATCCCGATAAGGCCGCCAAAGAGGCCGCGGAAAAAGACAAAAAGCCCAAACCTCCGGTCGCCAATCCTGCTCTGGCTCAGGCGCCCGCGCAAGAGACCGCAGCCGACCTCGCGGTGAAAATCGTGCCCACGCGCATTGTGGAGCGCACATTGGAAGGCAATTACCGCATCAAAGGCTTTCAGCCTTTCCTGATCGGCTCACGTGAATATAAAATCATAGTGACTGGAATCGTGCGGGCCGAAGACTTCAATGAAGAAGGCATTAGCGCCACCAAACTTCTCGACCCGAAATTTGATATCATCAGCGCCCGTAAGTCGGAGGTGCAGTGATGAATCTGCACGCATTAATATTACTATTTTTATTTACCACCGTGGCGCATGGGGCGAGACTTAAAGACATCGCCAATATCCGTGGCGTGCGCGGCAACCAGCTAGTCGGCTATGGCGTGGTGGTGGGCCTCAATGGCACCGGCGACAGCAAATCCGAATTCACCAATAAGAGTATTGAACGCATGCTCGATCGACTCGGCGTGAAGGTTCAGGGCAAAGATGTTTCAAGTAAAAGTGTGGCGGCGGTGATTGTGACCGCTATGTTACCGCCGTTCGCGCGTTCGGGCAATAAGATTGACATTACGGTCAGTACTTTAGGAGATGCTTCCAGCCTTAAGGGCGGAACGCTGGTACAAACCCCGATGCGTGCCGCCGATCAACAGGTTTACTCGGTGGCGCAAGGTTCTTTGCTGGTGGGCTTTTCCGGTACTGGAGTGCATGAAACCGTGGCCCGGCTGCCTAACGGCGGCATGATTGAACGCGACATTGGCCAAGAGTTTGCGAGCCGCAAGATGTTTAGGCTGACTTTACATAACCCGGACTTCACAACTGCCGCGCGAGTCGTCAAAGTTATAAATAAGGAACTTGCTGGAAAATACGCATCGGCTTCGGATGCGGGAACCATCGATTTGGTTTCACCGGCACCTTATGAAGGCAAGGGCGTTGAATTGCTGGCGATGATTGAAAGTTTGGATATCAATCCCGACCAAGCCGCGGTGGTGGTGGTCAATGAGAAAACCGGAACCGTGGTGATCGGTCACGGAGTCCGAATTTCCCGAGTGGCGATTAGTCACGGCGATCTCACCGTGAGGGTGGGCGGCGAGGGCGGCAGCAGTAAAAAGGACGGCGACCGCATGATGGTCGTGGAGGAATCCTCCAGCGTCGGCGACATCGTCAAGGCGATGAATCGCCTAGGTGTGACACCAAAGGATTTGATTACGATTCTCCAAAGTATTAAAGCCGCCGGGGCTTTGCATGGAGATTTGGAGATATTATAAAAGCGGGAACAAGGATGTTCTCGTTTGTGGGGGGGAGTGAGTTAGAGTCTATAAGGACCAGGACGGTTCAACAAGGTTTTCAAGTTTCTCTCGCAGGAAGCTAAACAACCGAATTCAAGTAGCGAGCCATGGATTGGCTCTCGATTGAGTTGCTCGAATAGCGCAGGATGCGCGATGTGGTCTGACTCACTTACCCCTTTTTTTCTCGCGCGGAGGATGCGGCGTGAAGATTCAAAACGGCCTCTCGCTCAAGCTGCCGTCAGCGGAAGTCAAGGCCTCACAGCAAGACGCCAATCTTAAGGAAGCCGCGAAAATGTATGAAACCCATTTCTTAAATGAAATGGTCAAAGCCATGCGCTCGACGGTCGGCAATGAAGATGGCGGCGTGGTCAAAAAGAATTTTGCCGAAAAAATTTTCACCGAACAACTCGATCAGCAATATGTCGACGGTTGGTCGAAAAAGGGCGGCGTCGGGTTAGCCGATTTGATTTACAACCAAATCAAAGATCAATATCTAGGTGGCAAGCACATCCACTCGCTTCAGCATATCATTCCTATAAAACCTAGCGCACCCATCCAGATCAATCCTCCCGGCCAAATGCACATGCGCCCGATTCCACCCTCTCCGGGATCAAAACTGGGCCTGCGTTTTGACGTGCAAAACCCTCAAAAAGGGCCAATATCAGTGCAGGCCCCGCTCCCGGGCGTGATTGAAAAGGTGGTCCAGTTGGAGCAAGGCTGGAACGTGGTGAATATGAATCATGGTCGAGGTTTGACTTCGGAAATGACATTTCCCGGCCAATTGACGACAATCACTGTCAACCAGAGCGTGGAACCTGGACAAAAGTTGGGTATTCTCGATTCTGAGCGAGCGGCTTTGGCCTGGAATTTGGATTGGAGTTAGATAAGGACTGGACAAGACTCTGCAAAATTGCGGTGAGTTGTCTCAATATGATACGATAATATGAATATAGGGGTTCCTAAATGAAAGTTTCCAACAACAAAGTCGGATTAGCTACGGGCAAACTCGACGGGGCAAAAGGTGCGAAAGCTGAAGGCCCGCAGGGTTTGAAAAAAGACATCAAGGCCGGCACGATGAAGGAAGGCGCCAAGGTGGATCTTTCCGAGCGCGCGCAAATGATGCAAAAGGCTAAAGATATCGCCAGTGAAACTTCGGTGGATGAAGCCAAAGTGGCGCGCCTGCAAAAAATGATTGATGAAGGCAACTACAGTGTCGACGCCGATAAGATTGCCGATCGGCTGGTGGATGAGCATATGCTCATTCCGGACTGAGGAGTAGATGGCTGAGCGTTTGATTCCACAGTTGGTCACCACACTAATTGCTGTTCTCGAGGAGCAAATCCGAGTCTATCGCCATTTGCTTGACGTCGTCCGCAAAGAAAAGACCATTCTCATCTCTGCCAATCTCGATGACCTAAACGAAAACAATCGCAGCAAAGAAGCCATGCTCATACGTATTCGTGCGCTGGAAATTCAGCGTCTAGAATCGGCCACGGCCTTGTTTCAAGCGCTGGGTCTCAAAGGTGATTTTCCGCGCCTGCTCGAGATCGCCAGGCACTTGGACACCGAGCCGGCGGATAAGCTGCGCAATATTCATTCGGTTTTGGATCTGTTATTGCGACGAGTGCAGGAGCACAATTCGCAAAATGAATCTTTGGTGCAAGCGGCGCTCACCAGTATCACGGGCGCCATGCACACTTTAAAGGGTACGTTGACGGATAAGCCCACGTATCAAAAGAAGGGTGAAGTCGAGGGCGTGCCCACTGCGGGCAAGTTGGTGAGTCGAGAAGCATAGAACTTTCCTAGGATGGGAAAGAGGAAGACACGATGTCGAGAATTTGGTCCATGATGGACGTGGGTCGGCGATCATTGCAAAACAGCCAAACGGCGTTGCAGACCACCGCCCACAACGTCGCCAACAAATCCACTGAAGGCTACTCACGCCAACGCGTGGATTTGACCACCAATGAACCCATCGGTGAAGGCAAGCTCCGAATCGGCATGGGCGCGCGCGCGGGCCAAATCAATCGCACCAACGATGGCTATCTTGAAAAACAAATTGAGCGCGAAGGCAATCAGCTCGGTTACTTCAATTCCAAATCGGAAATGCTCGGCCGGGTCGAGCAAGTTTATAATGAACAAAACAGCGAGG
>JANXMF010000046.1 GCA_025354795.1 Pseudobdellovibrionaceae bacterium | reverse complement strand
GAGTTTTCGCTTGGGAAAGTTCGAAGTGCAAGCGTTAAAGCATTTAAATCTGACGGTGGCCGCGCAAGATTTTTTGCCGATCAAATTGAGCAGCGTGGTCTTACCGCTGCCGGAACTTCCCGAGATCGCCAAAAAATCTTGCGCGGCCACCGTCAGATTTAAATGCTTTAACGCTTGCACTTCGAACTTTCCCAAGCGAAAACTCTTGCAGAGGTCTTTGACCATCAAGATCGGTGCAATCATTGCGCTAGTGTCTCATAAAATATTTTAAAAACACAAATGCTCTTGAAACCTGA
The DNA here is from genome assembly GCA_025354795.1 of Pseudobdellovibrionaceae bacterium. Taxonomy (GTDB): domain Bacteria; phylum Bdellovibrionota; class Bdellovibrionia; order Bdellovibrionales; family UBA1609; genus JALHOQ01. Next base: position 13,354 of record JANXMF010000046.1, on the reverse strand, counting down.
CTGATTTGCCCGAATTGACTGGCCAAAGGTCCGGAATAGATTTCACCACCCAGGCGCGACTCCACGGACTTCGAGAGGGGAACCACATAGCCGGCTTGGATACGGTGCCCGAAATCAGCAACGTCGTAAGTGTAAAGCAGCTCCAAACTATGACTGTTCAGCAATGGACGTTGCAGGTGAAGGGACGCCATGGAATCGGTCTTCGGGCGCAACAGGCCACTGGGCGCATGCGCCAAAATATCTTGCGACCATTGCACGCCAAAATTAAATTTATTCCAAGCCGGCGCATCGATTTCCACCACATAAACCGAGTTGTCCAAAGTTACGGAAGACAGGCCGCTGGGGACAATCACCGGAAGCGCTCGACCAGCCGTGCGCAAGCCTTCCAACCTGATCACGAAACCGTTCAGCTCCTGAGTCGCGGTGAGGCCCGCGGTGTTGACCCGGCTATGATGTTCTTGCAAAACCAGCGAAGTCGGATGGGGCTCCACTGTATACCACGGCATGCGGTCGAAATAATTAAAATAAAATAGCGCAAGGTCAAGCCCATCCATAAGGGCCGAAGCTCTCACTCCGTATTCCTGATTGGGGAGACTAAGGGGTTTTGCCGCCTCCCGTGCAACTTGCACGTCCGCCATGGCCAAGGACTTTTGATAGGGAAAGGCAAAGTCATTGCCCGGCGAAGGCAGCAAATTAAACTGAGGCCGATGAACCGCCAACCCTTGCAGCGAAAAATTCCCAAACACAAATTTAGCATTGGTCATCGGCATCTGCAGACGGATATCCGAAAAATCATGATTGAGGCCGTTGCGCAGATCCTTGGGATTGACGATATCGGAAAAGAAGAAGCCAAAGGCCTCACCCCAAACCACTTGTTGATTGCCAAGCTTTAACATCAGGCGATTGGAGTGGTACTGAACAAAGGCATTTCTGACCCGCACGTCATGGCTATCGTCGCGCGCGGCCTGTTGACCCGAAAACCGCTCTGATTTATAAACAAATTCATTCCAGGCACTGAATCCGAGCGCCGCAGTCCAGTTGTTTAAGTAAGCTGCGTTTTGCTGGAATGAGGCGCCCAAGGTTTCCGCGGCTGGATTGATGGGCGGGCGCGTATGCTCGGCAAAATCCGCCTTTAGGTTGCCCTCATAATTGAGTTTAAACGAACGCGCAAACAGGGGCTGGCCGCAAACCAGCAGAAGGGCGAACAGAAGTGGAAAACCCATGCAAATTCTCAATTGCCAAGCGCTTCCTTGCTGAAAACGGCTTCGTCAAATTTTTCCGCCTTATGTTTTGCAAACACTAGGACCGAAGATCGACTTTTCTGCAGAGCATCCACGATCGTGACCTTAGTCATGCGTTTTTTACCCAACACCAGCTTGAACTCCGAGTAGGTCGCAGTTTTCAATTTTTTTCCGGAAAGGGCATAAAATTCGGCTTGAAGCGGAAACTTAAGATCTTTGCTGACCCAGTAAACTACTTTCCTATAGGTGACGTTTTTATTGCGCGCCACTAATGCCAGTTTGTAACAAAGCTGACCCGCTAGCTTCTCTTCGCCTTGCAACGTAGCCTCGTAGTCTTCGGCAAAATTGGTACGCGCTAAATCGCCGTTGGAAACCTCCCCGGTCAACCTTTGCTCAAAACTGATTCGTGTCGGCCGGCTGATATTGGCTGTAAACATCCACAAGTCATATTCCCGCATGAGCAGTTTTCGCCCCTGTTGCCGAGGCGGCTCGAGCTGCTCGATGAGTGCAAACTTTTTTTCCAGCGACGAGATTTTGAAAACGCTGTCTTTGCTATCCCCGTCTTGCATGTCATGGACCTTCGCTGTCATCGAGAAAGCGCCTCGGGGACCGCGCGCCTCATCCGCCATCAAAACTATTTGTTGTGCGGACTTTGTGGCGCTCGCGAATTGCCAACCCAGGCCGGCCATACACATTACCAATACCAACATATCCATAATTTAGCGCGGCGCTGGCGTTAGCGCAACGATTCTTGTTGCGCATCTTGTTTTCGGAGGCGCTGGATCAGAATGCGGCGCTTGAAACTCTGCCAAGGATTGCGCGCGCCGGCCCAAACTCGACCTCTTTTCAAAACATTGTAGTAGGCATCGAACTGATGATAGGAGGGAACACTTTAAACCGGACCGCGCCCATCTGAGTGCCTAATGGACTCATGCCAATGACGAAGCCTGCAGGGGATATAAGTCCAGAGTTGCGCGCGAAGTCCTGCTCACAATTCCAATTTAGCGCTGGAGTTGGGAGTCTGGCGTGCATTCCTACACATCGAGAATTGACTTTGAACAGCTGAGGCAGCTGAGGCGGCCTTTCGTCCCGACTTTGAAATTTGGCTGGACTTGAAAGTCTCGAAGCCTAACTAAAGAACCTGTTTACCCTTGTCGCACGGATTGTTGATACCAAGCATAGGTCTCGCGCAAGCCGGTCGCAAGAGTGGTCTTTGCGGACCAGCCGAGCTTGGCTGCGCGCGAGTTATCGGTGCATTTTTTGGGCATGCCGTCGGGCTTTGAGGTGTTAAACACAAGTTCACCCTGAAAGCCGACGATCTCTCGGATCAAGTGGGCTAGCTCGCGTACCGATAAATCTTCACCCGAGCCGGTATTGATGTAGTTGCCATCGGGTTGCGGGGTCCAAGATTTCATAAAATAAATCATGGCCGCGGAAAAATCATCGACGAATATAAATTCACGGCGGCTGTTGCCTCTGCCCCAGATTTCAACCGAACTCTCGTTTTGCAATTTGGCTTTGTGCATTTTGTAGATCAGCGCGGAAATGACGTGTGAATTTTCGGGTTCAAAATGGTCATGCTGTCCATAAATATTGCAGGGGATGAGAGTGAAAAATTGGGTGCCAAATTGCTGATTCATATACTCGCAAAGCTTAAGCCCGGAAATTTTGGCCAACGCGTAGCCCTCGTTGGTGGGTTCGAGTGGACCACTCAAGAGATATTCCTCTTTCATTGGTTGCCGGCACTCACGTGGGTAAATGCAAGAACTGCCAACGTAGAGTAATTTTTCTACCGCATGGTTTTTGGCCGCCTCGATAACCGTCATCGCCATCATCGTATTCTCCGCCAAAAACTCGACCGGCCGCTTCAGATTGGAAGCGATTCCACCAATACGTCCGGCCAAATGAAAGACGTATTGGGGTCTATGGCTCGCGAAGTAAGAGTTCACACTCTGCGCGGACAGAGCATTCATTTCTGCGGAACTCGGAGCCAAGATATTTCGATAGCCATCACCAGTGAGACTCTTGCGTAATGACCTACCCACCATTCCGCTGGCCCCGACGATTAGAATCCGATCTGCATTTGTCATTTCCATTTTTATGCCCTAGAGCCTTCTCTCTGACCATTTCTTCTGTGCATAATCCAATGCGTTAGTGGTCTAACTTCTGCTTCTTTGTTCCACTTTGAAACAGTGGGCGATGGACATCTGACTGGAATCCGCGGTTCCCTGCTTAAATGACGACATGCAAGTGATTTACGTTCATCACTAAAAATTGCGGAGGGCGGCCTAACACCGTTCTCTCACTACATGCTCGCGGTGATCCGGGAGCGACTGCGTGCAATTTTGAAAACTCAAAATCACCGCGAGCAATATCATGGTGAGCAAGGACGTACAAACCTCATGCTTTTCAGTGTAACAACTATCCCCGGTCCGAGCGGCAAGCGATATAGGCGGTCTCAAATGGAGACGGCGCGCGCTTCAATCTGAACCATGGGCGGGGCACAGGGCCCGGCCAGGTCACGACGGCCTCGCCATTAGAACTTGCCTCGCCAGCCGCTCCTCGCCAAAAAGTGTTTGAAAGTCGCTTTTTTCGGTTCTTAGTACTCTGTTTCATGAGCGGTAGTTCCTTTCTCTAAACAGTGGAAATCATTCCACGAACGGGCTCCCTTGCTCAACTTTCAACTAACTTTGATTTTCCCCCAATACTGTAGTAACGTAAGCACTTTCTCCATGGCACGCCGGGCTCAATCCCAAACATTCCTGGACCTGGGCAATGCCAATAAGCAATCGCTTCTGGTAGGAAAAAGGCCTGCGCGCAGTGGAACCGACTCAGTCCGCCGGAGCTCATTTGCCCGAGCTCGATCCAACCGCGCGCGAGATGATTTATAAACTAAGTGCGAAAATGATCGCACATCACGATGCGCGAATGCCCGCGGCTTGTGGTAAATCGTTCGATTTGTTGAATGAATGAAAGGTCAAATGAGGATGTGGTCAAAAGAAATGACAGCATGGATTGCCACAATTTTATTTTATTTGTTCGCCGGTCAAGTTGGCGCAAGTTCACTTAGTTTAGAAGTGGATGCCCGCACTTGCGCGGATCGTTTGACGGGAATGAAGCCATTTCTGTTGGTTTACGATTGGCCGGGCCCAGATAATATTCGCCCATTAATTACTGGTATTTTGGGGCGAATGGCCTCGCTTGTCGGAGAAAATCTGTTGCCAGAAAAATTACTCATTTTTGTAAATGAAGAAAGGGCCTCCTCTGGGTTCAATCCGTTTCAAAATGCGCTTATTGTGGGCATCCTAAGACCGGACGACCTTCCTCCCACCGATCTCACCGGCATTTTACCTCACGAATTTGCCCATGTTATACTGAGCCATTTTGCCCGTTACCACATACGCGGACAGTACCTTTCATTTCGAGAGGCACGACAATTGCCACAACTCTCTAACGAGGAATCGATCAATTTAATTTCAGTCCAGCAAAATATTTTTGCTCCTTACGAGGAATTGCTCGGAGACCTTTTGCAAAACCATTTCAGTCACGACGCCGCGATCGTAGCTGACACTATCGGCTTGCCGTTCACTCCCCCATTTCAGATCAGTTTGGCTGGACAACTCCTGTCCTACAGGCTAAGGAATGACACCGCGGTCCGCCCGAGGGACGCCTCTCAGCCGATCTCATTTAAAAATTGGGCGGCAGAGCCTGATACAGGTTTTGGAAATTACACACTATTTGATCCCAATCGATTTGTACTGTGGCACCAATATTTGGAACATCTGGCGGATCGCCAAGTTCCTGCATTTGCGTTAAGCTTTGCGCAAGCAATGCAAGAACACGCCGATTTACGTCTTAGTAAAAGTTTGTCAGCAAAAAATCAGACGGCAGAACAACTCAACAAAGAGTTTTTGCTAATATTTAGTCGGCGAGCCAAATCCAATGGGCTAGGGATTTCGAGAGGCCGACTCCAAGACCCATGAATGGGCCAGACACTAGTTTTTAAAAGCGATTTACCGGTACCCGCCTCAACGCCGCCAAGGGCGGTATTCATACGGGCAACATCTTCGCCTCCTTCCGCAACAAAAAGCCCAAGCCCGGCACTGCCCACCTAAACGAAGGCGATTCAATCGAGATTCGCGCGCGCTTTGACGAAATCGCGGACGCAGGTGGTAAGCACAGCCTTGACCGCTATTTGATTTCCACCGTCGAAAGTGAAAAACTCCACGGTGTGAGCGCTAAGGATTTCGGTTGGGTGAACGTGGTGGACATGAGATCTTCGCCCAAGCCATTGAGGATCTTTTTTCTGGAACCTACAGCGCCCTCTACGTCATCAAATTCCGCGGCATTTACCGCGACGTCGAAAGCGCCATGGACTATTGTTATTCCGTTTCCGAGACCGTGCTCAACGTGGTCATGAAGAACATCTTACGGAGTCGTCGGCCAGGGATTGATGGCGATTCTAGTCGGCTTCGGTAGCGGACATGCCCTGCAACAGCGCTACTGGCGGAGTGGGTGGAAGTACACTTTACTGGATGGTTCGGCGATTGGCCTTATGTCCTCGGGCAGTAATGGCGCCAAGGTGCTCGGCGTTTTGGGGCTAGTGATCATCCGCGTGGTTGAGGGCGTGGATGTTCTCGATCGACCGTATATTTCTGAGGGCCAAGTGCAGCCGTTGCAGACCGGAGTAGCGCGCTTGCGGCCCGAAGTGGCGCTGTTTCGGGTGCCGGTGTTGCAAACTAGTTTTTAATAGAGAGCATGTTTTGCCTAGAAAACTTGTAATTTGTTGCGCTGGAACCGCCAACCAATTTGGTCGCAACAACACTCACCGGAGCCGGCGCCCATCTGGCTCTGGTGTTAGCCGGCCTGGGAATCTGGCGCAGCCAGAAAGCCAGAGCGATTCCCGCCCACGCCGCAATTCATGAGAGCGTGCGAACCAGGGTGGAGAGGACGCCATATAAACCCAAAAACCTCCTGGCCCTCGGTGACCAAGTGGTCTGGGTAAAATAACCGCGTCAAAATTGACTTGCAGCAGTGAATCGCATACCTCTATCCCCACAGAAAAAGGAAACTTAAGTGTATTTTGTGACCTTAGGCGCCATCGTGGGTTGGATCCGATTCTTCCGCACTACCAATGGCCGGCGCGAGCTCGATCCGCTCTGGATTCCGTTCACACTTCTCAGTATCGTAGCAGCACTCTATGTTTTCGGATGGTTTGGGGTGCTGAAACCGGGCGCTTACGGAGTGCTAGGTACTGGCATTTTATTATTTCTTCGCGACGTTTGGCGCCGCCCGGAAAATTATTTCACCCCTGGCCTCGCGTTTTTTTTGTGCTCGGGCGTGTTCATTTGGTTGCGCTATCGTCATGCCGAATTTTACAGCTGGGATGAGTTCGTGTGGGGTATCGTCAGCAAGGATATATTTTTTCGCCACGGCCTTTACGTTAAGGAAAGTGCCATCGTGTTTAAGGACTACCCGCCCGGCACCAACCTCGCCCATTATTTTTTTTACTTCACCGATAAGTTTTCCGAAGGACTTTCTTTCACCGCGGCGTTCTTGGTTTTTGCCGCTGGTTTTTCCGTGTTGATTGATCTGGCACCCCGACGGCTGTGGATTCTCGCTGCGGTCACGGCCGCAGCATTTCTAGTTAAGATCGGACTCGGCGAGGGCCTGCAAACCTTGATGGTCGACGACATGATCGGCTGCGTTTTTGGCGCGGCTCTGGTATTGGCCTTTTCCGTGCTTAAGACTCCGCGGGACAAAATGTGGTTGGCGCCCTTTTTCGCGGTGCTGCCTTTACTTAAAACCATCGGCATCGTTTTGGTTGCGATTTTATTTGCCGCCATCGCTGTGATCGGACTGGTGGAAGGTCAACCTCGAAAGCGCTTGGCCGGAGCACTGCTGTTGTTAATTTCCGTGGCTGCGGCTTTTCACTGGTCATGGGGTCATTGGAAGGCGAACATCGAGGCGGTGCAAACCGTGCCTTATGCCAAGGTGAAATGGCAAGATATACAACGTGTGTTTATGGGCGAAGGCAGCGCGCGGGAGCAAGCGGTGGTGGCGGGCTGGAAAACCAATTTGTGGGGTTCGGAGTTCGCCAAGTGGTTTCGCCGCTTGTTTTGGTTTATGCTAGCCGCGATCATTCTCATGCGTAAGCATGGTGCGGAAACGCGTAAAATCGGAGCGATCTTTTTAACGCTAACCCTTGGCTGGATCTTTTACCTCGGCGTGCATTTCTTTGTTTATCTTTTTATGTTCCCGCCCTACGAGGCGGTGCGCCTGATCTCGTTTGAACGCTATCAATCGCAATACGTTATCGCCTTCTACATGGTCTGTCTGGCAGTCGTTTTGGATCTCTTGGCTCACCACCGAAAAAAACCCATCGCTCTGCTTTTCATTGCACTTATCGCGATCGTGCCGCTTAAATCCGTGCCGCAAACGGATTTCTTTTCCATGGACGTGAAGTCCTCACCTGAGCGCCAGCAGTTGCAACCGCTGGTGCGCTTGGCGGAGCGGAGGATTCCTCCGGGTAGCCACGTGTGGGTGATTTTTCAGCACAGCAATGGTCTCGAAAAGATGATAATGGCTTACGAGCTCGCTCCAAGCATGGTGAACTTTGAAATCTGGAGTCTAGGCACCCCTGCGGACGCGGCGGATGTTTGGACCGTGGGTCTGACCCGTCCGGAGTGGGAAAAATACTTGCGCGCTTATGACTATGTGATCGTGGGTCGGCCAAATGCCGACTTTTGGGCACGCTACGGGGGACTCTTTGACGATCAAAGCAAAATTTTGTACCGCGTCGACAAGACAGCGGGTAATATTCAACTGATCGCGGTGGAATAAAACTATGGAACGCTATTTACTGATGTATGCTTTGCCGTTTTTTGCATTGGCCATCGGCGTGGACTACCTGCTGGATCTCACTAAAAAATCAAAACGCTACGACATCGCCGACTCCATCAGCAGCCTCGGTGCTGGCTTTCTTGGCACCACCAGCGGGATTTTAACCACGGGACTTGCTGGCTTTTTCTATTTGAGTACTTTTCATTGGCTTCATCTCTTTGCGATCGACAACTCCGTTGGCAGTTGGATCTTGGCCGCGCTAGTTTATGATTTTCTTTATTATTTTTATCACCGCGCCCACCATCGGATCAATATCCTTTGGGCGGCGCACGCGGCTCATCACAATAGCGAGTATTTTAATTTTACCACGGCTCTGCGCCAGTCCTCTCTGGTTTTTCTCACCACCTGGCCCTTTTTTATGCCTATGGCGCTCCTTGGTTTTACCTTTCCGCAATACCTCTTTGGCGCGGCGCTTAGCGTGATCTACGGATTTTTTACTCACACGGAGCATCTTAGATATATTCCCTATTTTGAATATGTTTTCGTAGGTCCCTCGAGCCACCGTGTGCATCACGGCATTAACGCCGGCTATGTGGACAAAAACTTCGGCAGCATTTTAAACCTGTGGGATCGCCTCTTCGGCACCTATGCGCCCGAAGTCGAAGTGGTAACGTTTGGCACCCTCACCGCGCTAAATTCCTTCAATCCGTTTCACGCCAACCTTGCCGTCTACGGGGCGCTGGCGCGGGATTTTATCCACACTCGATCATGGCGCGACAAACTGCGCCTGTGGTGGGCTGAGACCGGTTGGCGACCCGCAGAGTGCGGACCGACTACGCGCATCTGTGGACCACGAACGAGATTTGAGTCGCCGGCGCAACCTCTCGAGGTGGCTTATTGCGCTTTCAACTTTGTGCTGTTGGCCGCCGCTACGGCTTTTATAATGATGACCGCCGCGCAACACCCACAAGCCATGAATATAATCTACATCTGTTTAGTTTGGTCCGGACTCGCGAGCCTGGGTTTGATTCTTGACCGGCGACCACTGGCTCTTGCTTTTGAAATTCTACGCTTGTTATTGATCGCCACCGTGGCACAGTTGGCTCTGTAATTTGGTTGTTGCCCTCGCGACGACTTGACCCTTCAGAGCCTGAAATAGACCGACGAAATGTGTTTTCAAAGGTGGCAGCCAAAACAAGATCGGATTTATCCAGGGCAGTCTGCGAGTTAACCGGTGTCCAAGAAAAAAGCTGGGTGTGACCCGCGCGCGCCAGAGCAGTCTGGTGGCCGATTCGGTTGCGATCACGTCCGTGGTTATGGGTTTGACGAATACGCTCTTGCTCCAGCTTCTGGACCGATCAAAATCATAAATCAGCAAAAAGCCTCCCGCTTTTAAGTGCTGGCGGGTATGCTTAAGAAATTTAACGCGAGCACCGTCTTCAGGAATAGAGCTCAGAGTCGTGCATAAACAAATCAAGTTATATTTCGCCTCAGGCCTGATCGTTAAAAAATCGGCACGCTGCAGAGTTACACTGGCCGGAACATGGCTGCGAGCTGAATCAATGCGATCCTGAAACAGGTCCAGTCCACAAACTCGTCCAGGGTCGATGCCCATCCCTATCATTTCATTAATGAAGAGTCCGTTGCCACAGCCCACATCCAGCATCTCCAAATCGTGGAGTTTTTGCTTTCGATCGATTAGTTTAAGACAGTGAGCGAGGGCCTTATGCCTTTCGCGCAAGACCGCCACATTCCAGGGCGAGAGAATAGGCCTCGGCCAACCGAGGGTCGCTGGCGCGGGCGCGATAGAATTGCTCGATGGTCTGGTCGTCGGACACGCCGAGATCATAGGAACCAAACCTCTTCCCTACAAGTACCATTTTCAACGCCGAGCAATACCGCGAACTACACCCTTCGCTTGCGAATCACGATCAGATGATGAAGCCCAAAGATGCGCGCAAAGGGCGTTAACAGAAACTCGAAACATTTGAGCAGCGGCACGGCCCTGGCCGGGACTAGCGCATTGAAATTGAGTCCGCCCGAAGTCAAATAGCGCAGGTAATTGGTGAACGGCCTCTCCACCAAAATTTCAAATTCAGGAAATAATTTTTCGAATAACTGGCGATCTCGGCGAAAAACAATATACGACAGCGCTTGATTTGCACCCAACATCACACCTTGATGAACGGCCTCGCTTTCCCAACCCGGCTGCCGGGTATCAAAAGTCTCAGTGGTGAAAAGATGTCGGTAAAGCAACCGCGCGACTGGGCCATGATAAGGCTCGATCAAAACTATGCCCCCTCCGGGAAGCAGGGCGCGCCTCATCTCAGTAAAAAAGCGTGGAATATCGGGAAAATGGTGAAAACAATTGATCCCATAAACCACCCGCACCGAGCCTGCCGCCACCGGCAAAGCGAGCGCATCCATCACCTGATCGAGATGCGCGGCCGGCTGGATATCGGTGACCAAAACATCGGGGAATATTTTTTTAAAAAAACTGACCCCGGCACCGACTTCAATTCGCGCACCGTCACCGCTCAAATACTTTTCGTCAGCGGCACGCACAGCTTGATAAAAATCGCTAAAAATTTCGCGCATCATGGGCTTGGTCTCGAGGATGTTCCGGTGCTGAATCAAGCGCTCTTCGCTCTCCGGATTCACTCCCTCGAGCCGCTTGTCTTTAAGATGGGCGCTGAGACTACTAAGAATGGACATTGTAGGAACTCCCCAGGCTAAGCGGCCGGCGCGGTACGGAGGCGATATCAAAGTTTAAGAAATTGAGTAAAAACTGCACGCCGATCAATATCGGCAAAACCGCGAGCATCACCGTTCCCACCGGAGTCAAAACGTTGGTGGCGTAGGAGTGATACCAAGCGCGCGCGCCAAAAACACAGCCGAAGGCAAAGCCTAAGCCCCCCACCACCAACTCGACCGACGCCACACTGAAATTGCGCAAAAAATAGTTATAGAAAACGCGCTTGCCAAAATTGACCAAGTGACGGGTGGCAAAGTCATGGAGGATGCGCGAAATTCTCAACCCGCTCACCTCATCGCCATAAACACTAGGCATAGAAATATCGAGCACCACCGCGCGCGCCAAATTCAAGCGAAACAACATATCCGATTCAAAAAAATAGCGCTCGGCGACCTTATCCAGTGGCAAACTATCGAGAGCCGCACAGTGGATCGCCACGTAGCCGTTGGTGGGATCAAAAATATCCCAATAGCCCGAGGACAGCTTAGAAATAAACGAAAGTGCGGCATTGCCTAGCAAACGTGCCAGCGGCATCTGGCGCACGTCTTCGATATTATAGAAGCGATTGCCCTTGGTGTAGTCGGCGTGGCCCATCACAATGGGCGCCACGAAGCGCGGAATCAACGACGGATCCATTTGCCCATCACCGTCAACCTTAACGATAACCGTGGCGTGCTCGGCCTTGGCCTTGCGAAAACCGGTGATCACCGCCGCACCCACGCCGCCATTCAGTTGGTGGCGTAAAACCTGCACCCGCGAGTCGTGACACTGGCTCTGAACGAAATCCCCGGTGTGCTCTGGACATTGATCATCGACCACGTAAATCGAGCGCACCTCGGGGCCAATTCCCGCGATCACTTTCAAGATCTGCTGGCGGCATTTGTAGGCCGGGATCACCACTGCAACACTTACATCTTCCATTCCGGTATTCCTTCCACGGCCTCAGGCAGCGATTTAAACACCATGTCGCGCGCGGTTTCATAGGTAATCATCGCCTTTAGCCCGAGCAAGTTTTCGGAGTTGAGCGGCAGCGACAGACCAGCTCTCTCAAAAGCTTTGAGTAAATACAAGATCGGATCGCCTGGAAGCGGCAAGGGCCGCAGTTTTCGACCCAAAACCAGGCGATAGAGCTCGGTCAAGGTGTAAGGCTCGGGATAGGCGACGTTGAAAAACCCGGTCCGTTCAGAGTTGACCGCGTTCCCCAGAGCCGCGATCAAATCGTCGATCGCTATGATTTGGATTGTGCGTTTTTTGCCGCCATAAAACATAGGGTGGAGCGGAAGCCACTCGAGTTGCAGCTTGAGGTGCTGACAAACTCCGCCGGCGCCAATCACAAATCCAGGCCTCACGATGCAATCACGCGCCGGGTTCAAGAAAGATTCGATTTTCCATTTGCTCTGTCCATAGCGCGAAAGTGCCTCGGCATGGGCGGACATTGAAGACACAAAGATTTTACGGGCCGACTTCTGCTGAGAAAAAATCCGGCTCGCACCCAACACATTCGGATCGCAGTCGAGCGCTGTGCGGGTCGGGCCAAACTGATGGGCAAGGTGAATAAGAAGGTCGACCGGAGGCAAATTAGGCGCGCCTTCCGCCAATGAATAGGAGCCGGTTTTGCGCTCGAGAGCCGCGACGTCATGTCCATCCGCACTGAGCCGGGTGACAAGCCGTTGGCCGATAAATCCATTGGCACCCGTGACCGCGATCTTCATTTGAGCGTCCCCGCCACATGGCGCGCAACGCGCAGACCGTTGGCCATCAATGTAAACGAAAGTCCTTTGGCAGGCAGAAAATTCCAAGGCGCGCTGTCACCGCAATAAACATTGGGCATGTCACGCAACTGACCCGACGGCCGCGTGAATTCGCGAAAATCCGTACTCTTCGAGGGTAGCGTACCCGCGTAATGAATGCCGCCCGCAGGACCGGTGTCGACCGCCTTCAGCGGAATGACTCCGAGACTCCTTAGAAACGCTTTGATCTGAGTGTCGCGCTGGTGGATGCGCTGTTGCCACTCGTCTTCCATCTCGAAAGTAAAACTCAGCTTCGGCATAAACGCTCCGGGCTCAATTTTAGCAAATCGCCTTTTCCCCGTTGTGCACGAATGCCACAAGCCGACAATTGTAAACGAGCTCAACAGACTGCGCGCCACCAACATTCCCAAGCGCGGAGGTAAGGGAAATTCCTTCACCAACTTGAACATCAAAAGCGAGCGATAAGAAAAAAATGGAAACACGCACACATCCGCCGGGTTGTCAGGCGGACAATACACTCCGAGAAGCTGTGCCATACTGTGGCGGCGGTCGCGCGCCGCCCGGCCAAAGGTTTGCAGGTTAATACATGCCAGGTAGTGGTAGGGATTGGCGAGCACCGGCACCGAGTCGTAGCTTTGCAACGAGTGCAACAACAGACGCGCGGAATTGAGTGCGCCGGCACAGACCACGACTTTTGCGGCGACAAAACGGTTTTCAGCGCCGCTTTCGACGTCACGAGTGCGCACTTCCACCGAAGTCCCTTG
>JANXMF010000032.1 GCA_025354795.1 Pseudobdellovibrionaceae bacterium | reverse complement strand
GTGTTAGCACCGGGATCAGAGAGGTCAATATTAAAATTAACGGGGCCATTCGCCAATAAGTGCAGATCCAGTTTGGCTACCCACACGCCGCTATTACACTTGCCTGTGCCCGTTGCTGAGCCGGTAATTAAAACATCGCGGCCATTTTCTGAGCAGGTGCCAGAGATCGGAAAATTATAAACATTAAGCGATGTGATGGTCGACCCGTCAACCGGCGAAGTTACTGTCAGCGTCGGCGCGACAGTGTCAATGTTAATCCATCTTGCATCGTCAGCGCTGTTGCCGAACCCATCGGAGTGAACGGCGTTGATCCCAACACTACCCTGCTGGGGATTGCTCAAGGTGACAGCTTTGGTCCAAAGGTTTGCAACACATGGTACGGTTGCATTAACAAAGCCAGTGAGCACCACATTTTGTCCACTGACCGCGCATGTGCCCCCCACATTGAAGCTCGCCATGTTTGCAAGGTTGACCCAACTGCCCGCAGCGGGAGTGGTGAATGTGAGACCCGATATTGACGCATTTTTAGTGAAAGCCCGCGCGCCGTGAGCTGTGTTCCCGGCTGCGTCCGCGAGATCAACATTGAAGCTGATCGGGCCATTGGCCAAGGCACTGAGATTCATATTGACTGACCATGCTCCGTTAAGACAAGTGACCGATTCTGTTGCGGCGCCGGTAATCGCTACACTGCGGCCATTTTCCGAGCAGGTTCCATTCAGCGAAAAATTGTAAATGTTTAAAGATGTGATCGTGGAAGCGGCAGCTGGGCTGGTGATCGCCAACGTGGGAGCTACGCTATCTTTGTTGATCCACAGCGGCTCAGTGTCGAAGTTGCCCGCAACGTCGGTGATGGTTGCGTAAACAGCGATACTCCCTTCTGGCGTGCTGGAAAAATCGACAGTTGTTGACCATAGGCCCGCGACACAATTGGTGGTGCCGGTAATCGCGCCACTTAAAACGACCGCTTGACCGTTTTCCGAACAGGTTCCACTCAAGGTGTTATTGGTCAGCTGCGCCTGGTTGAACCAACTTCCAGAAAGCGGCGCCGTGAATGTCACGGCCGGAATTCCAGAATCGCGAATGACCGCGCGGGTGATAGGCGTTGCCGAGTGACCGCGGTCATCACCATAATTAAATGTAATGTTATAACTTTGGTCGGCCAGTCCGTAAAGACTAAGTACCGTTGACCATGTTCCGCCGCTACAGACTGCCGAGCCCGTAACAGCTCCGCTGATCAACACCGACTGACCGTTGTCAGAACAAGTACCGTTGGCGGTGAAATTCGAGTGATTATAAGCATTCACGGAAGAGTTATTTGCGGGGCTTCCCACCGTAAAAACAGCGGCCGTGGTGTCTTGTATAATGTTGGCGGAGATACAGCCTGACATATTGCCGGCGGTGTCGCGAAATTTTGCATAGACATACGCCACGGTATTGGTGACAGATAAAGTCCACGGAGTTGTCGCGGCGTAGGCCGTCCAACTACCGCCAACTTGGCAAATGGGATCATCGGTCACGTAAACATCGCTGGCATCGCTTGAGCTGAGCAGTATGCTGACCAAACTGGCATTGGTATAAAGGGCGCCATCGCCCGCGGCCACGGTTCCCGCAATACTCATGGTGCCTGTTGGTAAAATAGTATCTTTGGTGAAACTTCGGCTGATTTGGGTCGCGGCAAGTCCATGGGAGTTGTTGAGGTCCGCATTGATTGAAACTGCCCCCTCTGCAACACCCGTCAAGTTCAGATTCTTAGTCCAAGCCCCAGACGTACAAAGTGCCTGAGTTGTCACACTGCCACTCAACATGACATTTTGCCCATTCGGTGAACAACTTCCACCCACCGAAAACGCACCTACATTTGCGCTATTCACATAAGATGGTTGAGCGAAAGTCAGCGTAGGTGCCGGGTCATGGTCGATACTAGCTGAAATGCATGAGCTCACATTCAGGGCAGCGTCCCGAAATTTCACATAAACAGTATTTGTCACATTGGCGCTGGCCAGTGTCCAGGCTTTACTGGTCGCATAGGCTTCCCAAGCGCCACCGCTAGCGCACGCAGCGGTCTGAGTGATATACATTTCACCGGGACTGCCCGCAGCAGACAACATGAGCGTGGTGTTCAGCGATGTTGAATAACTGGCACCACTATTGATTGCGATACTGGTGGCAACCGGAGCAACCGTATCTTTGGTAACACTTCGTGAGATAGGCGTTGCCGCGTTTCCGGCGGCATCTGAATAGTTGGCCGTAATACTCAGAGCGCCATCGCCGACGGCTGAAAAGTTGACACTGGTGGACCATCCACCAGCTGAACAGGCTGTCGACGCAGAGACCGCCCCACCAATTACAATATTAGCGCCATTGTCTGAACATGCTCCGCTAATCGTCACGGCCGAGGCAGACGCCGCATTAATATAAGAGGCCGCAGCCGGCGTGACCATGGTCATCGTTGGTACCACGTTATCATGTATGATGCTGGCACTTACGCAAGTTGAGTTATTTAAAGCCGCATCCCTAAACATAACGTAAACATTATTAGTCGCATTGCTATTCGGAAGCGTCCAAGCTGCACTCGTCGCGTAGGCCACCCACGAACCGCCTGAAGCACATCCCGCGGTATTCGTAACGTACATTTGACTGGGTGTACCCGTCGCTGAAAGAGTCAGCGTTACAGCCGTTGAATTAGTGTACGCGGCTCCACTGTTTATGCTTATCGTTGGCGCTGCGGGAGCAACCACGTCTTTGGTTAAATTTCTTACGATGGGAGTTGCCGCGTTGCCGGCGATATCGGAATAGTTCGCCGTAATACTCACCGCACCATCACCGACCGCTGAGAAATTGGCGGTCGTGGTCCATGCTCCTGTGGTACAAGCCGTCGAGGCGGAAACCGCGCCAGAAATAACGATGTTTCGCCCGTTATCTGAACAAGCTCCACTTATGGTCACGGCCGAGGCAGACGCTGCATTAATATAGGATGCCGCAATCGGTGCCGCCATGGTCATGGTCGGCGCGATGTTATCATGAGTGATGGTTGCAGCCACGCAGGTTGAGGATTTAATTGCGTTTTTCACCTCCACATAAACGGTTGCGAGGCCGTTGGTTTGTCCCAAAGTCCAAGCGACAGGGGTAGCCATAGTGACCCAAGATCCACCAGTTAAACAGCCTGAAGTATTGGTGATGTACATTTGTGTCGGAGCATTAGTGACTGTGAGTGCAAGGGAGACACTGGTAGACGTGGTATAGGCTGCGCCGCCGTTAATCACCACGGCAACCGTCGGGGTTGAAGCCGCTGACGCATCAAACGAAGTGAAGCCAGCAAGCAAGAGAGTACAAGAAACCAGTAATAGATAGGGTAATTGCAACTTACGCTCCGCGATTAATTCACCTTAGACCTTCCTATCCTTTCGGCTAACTAGCTTAATTCTTGAAGTAAATTAAATATTTATCGTGGGATCCGGTCCTTAGGGGATCACTTTGATCGAATATGATATTTTTAGTCACTCTACCAGCGTCAACTAATTCTTGTGATGGGATGAAAGCCCTGGTGTAATAAAATCGGTGTCTCATTTTAGTCGCGCTTTGCGCGGCCTCACGCGCTAAAGCGCGACTAGCGTAGCCGGCGATTCAATTACCCAGCAAATAAAGGAAAATTTAGAGCGAAACATCGAAATTATTGAGCAGGGGAGGTTTGCATAATGTTGCGTAACGCCGATCTTTCCCTTATCTTCCGCTCTGCTCATCTCCAAAGCTGGAAGCTACCGTTGCTTCCAGGCAGCATGAATCACAAATAGAAGGGTTATTCTTTAAGGTAAAGCTCAATAAAATTCTAAGTTATGTCGATTGCGCCGCCTGCCTCCAGGTTTTCCAGCACCATTCTTTTGCCGATAGCGATTCTCGCTGGATTTTATGGCGTACGTCTTTCAAAACAAAAATCAGGAGCAAGTCCTGCGAAGATCGTGGCGAAGGCTCGTGCCGAAATGGATTCGGGCCAAGACGAGGCAGCGCTTTCTGATACTCTTGCCTTGATCGCGCGATTCCCAAAGAACCACGTTTATCCCGACCAACCCGCGACGCTTTTTCTGAAGCTCAGGCGCGACTCGGAGGCGGCACCAATGCTGGAGCGGTTCATGCTGGTTGCACCAGATCCGACGGAGCGTTGTCTCCCGCTAATTTTGATCTATCGTCGTCTAGGCCAACCAGGCCCGCGGCTGGATGCCGTTCAACGCTGCTTGAAACTTGAACCGACCAACAGCGATTTGATTCTTCAACTAGCGCTAGCCCAAGAGGCTAACTTCCAGGTGAATTCAATCCATCCTCCGCGATTTTGACAATAAGTCTCGCTCTTGCGCTATCGTGTTTTTTGGCGCTCGTCGAGAATCTGTTGCCTTTGACCCTCGCTCGCGTTCGATTTCAGATTTACACCTGTATTCTCGCCTTCTTGATCGCCATTTTTTTGAAAACCAAATTTTGTTCAACGATTGGATTATTCGGCGGGGTCGCCTGGCTTTGGAGTATGGCCTTTTCAATTGCCGCGACCTACGCTTTGATCGGTGTCGGTATTCGCAGATTGAGCGAACAAAACAGTTTTGTTGAAACTCGATCGCTTCGCGCCTTTGCCGCTGCGATCACTGGCCACGACGATCGCTTGCTCCTATTGTTTGTGGCGGCAATAGGGGCTGTCCTGTTCTTTGTGCGAGGCCAATTGATCGTCTTGGATTGGAACGGCTTAGGTTTGCAATTCGTTAACCTCGGACATAGGGCCCAAATCCAGACCGGATGACCGTTTTGAGGCTACAATCACGCCCAAGTTCCATTTGAGTTCTGACAAAACCGTCCCGATAAGGACTTGTGCCAAATATTTTGATTGTAGATGATGAGAAGGTGGTGTTGAAAGTTGTCGAGGCCACTCTGAGTCGCGCCGGCCATAAGATTGTCACAGCCACAGATGGTCATTCAGCTCTCGAAAAACTGAAAAACGAACAGTTTCAACTCGTCATTACCGACGCCAATATGCCTGGAATCACAGGCTTTCAGCTGACCTCTACAATTCGGCAACAAAAGGAATGTAAGAATATCGCTATAATGCTGCTGACCGGCCGCCGAGATAAAAAGGACGTTTTAAAAGCCCTTGATTCCGGCGCTGATGATTATTTAATGAAACCAGTAGATCCAATCTTATTGTTAGCAAAGGTTGAATCGCTTTTGGTAAAACATACGGGTCATCACAGCTTTTATGAAGCGGCCATTACCGCCCAAGGGTCTTGGGAAAACATCTTCGAAATTGTGAGCGTGTCCGAGCAGGGCATGACTTTTTTATCGCCATTTACACTTGAGTTCAACGAAAAAATAAGAATTGTGACCGACCTCTTTAATCAAATAGGAAACGCTACACCCACGTTACGGGTATCTACCTGTAGCGCTTTAGAAACCTCTAAACAATTATTTCGGGTGAGGGCCAGTTTTGTTGGGCTTTCAAGCGCCGAACTTCAAAACATTCGAGTTTGGCTAATGGCGAATCATGGAAAAGCTAAAAAAATATCGTGATAGTCTCGGTGCGACGCTGTCAGGGTTCTAATTTCTTTGTCTCGACTTTTGCCCCGAAGTTGGATTTCCTCATTTCCAGCTCAGTCACAAGTAGATTTACTTCATTGCACACTGATTCCAAAACATTTATATCGACGACG
Organism: Pseudobdellovibrionaceae bacterium; assembly: GCA_025354795.1. Taxonomy (GTDB): domain Bacteria; phylum Bdellovibrionota; class Bdellovibrionia; order Bdellovibrionales; family UBA1609; genus JALHOQ01. The sequence goes on along the minus strand of JANXMF010000032.1, from coordinate 10,375 downwards.
GGGACAGATTGTTGAGCGAGAGACTCGACTCTGTCTAGTTTTTCTGCGATTTCAAGTGCACCAACAGAACCGCAGTTTGACTTCAGAATGTGTGCAAATTGAGAAACATTTTTGAACTCGGGGGTTTTTGCGTTTGATTTCAGTTCTAAAAGTAAATCCGGTATCGATTCCAAGCAGAGTGTCAGAAGGTCAAACATGAAGCCAGGATTGTCGTGATCCAGGCTAACTAAATGCCGCCAGGTGGCCTCATCGATCTTAATGGGTAGTTTGCTCATCAGCCCGTCCCCTTTTGTGCCGAATTTAACCATTTGTCGAGAATTTTTGCGAGGGCCTCTTTTTTGAGAGGCTTCGAAATATGATCATCCATTCCGCTGTCTAAGCACTCAATTCGATCTTCGTTCATTGCATTTGCTGTAACGGCGACAATTGGAACGCGGTGACCACTATTAGTTTCCAGCTTTCGAATGGCCCTGGTAGCTTCGAATCCGTCCAGGCCAGGCATTTGGCAATCCATCAGGATCACATCGTAGTGTCCAGATTGAAATGCCTCAATTGCTTCATGCCCATTACGAACTGCATGAAAGTAAAAACCCAGGTTCTTCAATATCGTCGTCACCAACAATTGGTTCACTGCATTGTCTTCCGCCACCAAAATTCGCCCGCGCTCCATTTTCACTGGAGTTTTGACTATATGCACCTTCAACAACTCTTCCTGAATTGTTGATTCTGAACTCAGGGCATTAGCAATACTGTCATAGAGATCTGATCGGCGGATTGGTTTCGTAAGAACGCCAGAAAATCCGATGCTCCTAGCGGACTCGGCCAAAGAAACCTCGAGAAATGAAGTTGCCAAAATGAGGCGGAGTTTCCCGAAGTTGGCACTTGTTTTTATATGCATCGCCAACTCTAGCCCGTTCATGTCGGGCATTTTTTTATCTATAATCGCAAGGTCGAAAACACTGTCATCGCGGTCGAGAATCACCAAAGCTTCTTTGCCCCTTGTTGCGATGGACGTTTTTATATTCCAGGCCTGAAGGTATTTTGAAATAATCTCTCCTGCTGGTGGATCGTCGTCTACAATTAAAATGTTTAAACCAGCAGGTAATATTTTATTTATTGACTCAACAACCGTAGTTTTTTGCACGGGAACCGTAAACCAAAAAGTTGAACCTATTCCTTCTTTGCTTTTCAAACCAATTTTTCCGCCCATTAGACCCACAAGGCGCTTTGAAATTGATAATCCCAATCCGGTTCCACCGTAGTGCCGTGAAGTTGAACCGTCTGCCTGTGTGAATGGCTGGAACAGTCGCATCTGATTATCCTCGGAAATGCCGGCGCCTGTATCTTCGATGCTGAATCGTAGGATGAGATCGAACGAACTTTCGAATTCAATTGCCGAGCGCACGACGACTGAGCCCTTTTCGGTAAATTTAATGGCATTACTCACTAAGTTTAAAATGACTTGGGCGACTCGACCCGGGTCACCTTTTACCAAAGTTGGAATCGCGGGATCGATAAACGTCATTACCGATATTTGTTTTTCTCTCGCTTTACTCGCCAGAAGTTCTATCTGGGACTCGGTAACGGTGCCGGGGCTAAATTCCACCGTTTCCAACTCTAACTTCCCTGCCTCGATTTTTGAGAAGTCCAAAATGTCATTGATAATTGACAAAAGCCCATGCCCAGATTCCTGTACTATTTTGGCATACCGCCTTTGTTGATCGTTCAAGGAAGTTTCGAGCATTAAGTCGGTCATTCCTATGACGCCATTTAACGGCGTGCGAATTTCATGGCTCATATTAGCAAGAAATTCGGCCTTAGCTCGTGCGGCAGCAAGTGCAGACTCTCGCGCTTCAATAAGCTGGGCCTCCATTTTTTTTGCTTCCGTAATGTCGCGTGCAGCCGCGTACATTAAGTTCCCCGAAGGAGTCGATTTCCACGACAACCATTTATACGATCCATCCTTACAAACATATCGGTTTTCAAAAGCCATTACACTTCGTCCATCTGCCTGGATTTTGATCTGCTCAATGGTAGGAGCGACATCATCAGGATGAATAAAATCAAACAAGGGCTTTGCGCAAAGCTCCTCCACACTGAAGCCGAGCACTTTTTCAAAACTTGGGTTGAGCCGCTTAAAGTATCCATCGGTTCCCGCGATACAAAGCATGTCCAAACTGACGTTAAAAAACTGGTCTCGTTCGTTCTTTGCGGCCACCGCCTCTTGAAGAAACTTGACGTGAGTTTCATGTTTGGCTGATTCCAACTGAATGGCTTCGCGCTCTCTCTCAAGGCGATTCAAGCCGTGCGCGTTTCGCCATACCAAAAATCCAAAAAGAAATATTAGCGTAAGCACGATTACTGAATATCCAAAATATGGATCGTATAACTGGAGTGCCGCGCCTCTTGAAACCAAATATCCAACTATCAACGGTAGCATAACTCCGGGGATCAAAAGTCTCCTTGCACTAAACCCAGCATACGAATCACTCATCACTATCTTCATGAGTCCAACGTTAGGACGAGCCATGAGAATACCCAGCGATAGAAAGAGCCAACTAATGGCAACGTGGACCGCCATTTGGGTGACCATCAAATAATCCCCGACTCCCAGCAAATCCTTTACACCATAGCTGTAGGCAATCAAGGCCTCGATTGGTGCAATGGCCAACAAGAGCGCAAAATATTGCGCTGGACGATTTCCACTTTTTGTTTGCCTATCAATTAGAATAAGACAAAGCCCTGCTAACAGGAAATTAATGGCGGTTTGGGGTGCCATTCGCCCTGGATTTGAAGTCCCAATTGCCTTCGAGGCCTCGTAAAAAAGAAGGCAGTCGATTCCCAAATTGATATTGAAGATATATTGAACGAGCGTGGCCGCCCCCAGAAGTATTACGAAGTACGATAAACAAAGTCCCAATTTGTAACCAAATGATCCAAGTTTACCCTTACCTATGAACCAGAGCGAAGAACTTGCGCATATCAAACCTATTGCCGTATTCGCTTTCATCGCGACATAATTTGGAAGCAGGCTTTTCAGGATTGGAATATCCAAGATCCAGCCGACTAGACCTGATAAGCCGACGACGAACGTGATCGCACAACTGACCGTAAATATTAAATTATGATCGGCACTCTCTTTTTCAGATCTGATGGCAATGTCCTTCAAGTGCAGCTCCGAGCTTCCAGAAATATTAGAGCTTTCTGATCGGCAATAGCAGTGCGAATCTTGAAACTTTCGCTCATAATTTCAAGCATTTCGTGCGATTTAACCTAATGAGATGAAGTCAGCTTTAAAAGACCAAGGTCTGGCTGGTGTACAGTTAAGAACTAATGCAGGCCTGTCCGGAGAAAATTCATAAGGTCTTAGCCGTGTGTTGATCCACTACTGCGGTTTTCCAGCGGCAACCGTCTGGAACCTCGCTGTTGGTAAGGCCCTCACGGGCGATAGTCGCGCGAATCGCTCTGAGTATCTCCCAAAGAGTCCCGTCAAGTGTGATCATGATCTTTTGCAACTGAAGCAAAAGTTTTACCAGTCACAGCTGCGGCAAGCTGTGACTTGGCGGCATTTTTATTCCGCGATGCGAGTTGCCTGATGTTGAGATGACCCTTGAGCCAACGAAAAAGTAATTCCACTGCCCATCTTCGTTTGTAAATGTTGGCGACATCTTGAGCGGATATTTTAAGATCCGATGTCACAAAGTGGAAAATCTTCTTTGTCTCGGGATCTCGATAAATGATGTGACGAAGGAACAAGTCCCGGCCTTCGCGTTTTAAGCGCGTCACTTGCGCTGTACAGGGATGGTACTCCCCGTCGTAAAGAACGCCGTCACGATCTTTATTTTTCAAATTTACTTTGATCGCAAGCATGTGATTGCGCGCATGGTCCTTGAGGCGAGTAGCACGGGACGATCAAAATTTACAAGTGAGAAGGATGAGCGGTCACGTAGGTGGGCTGTGTTCGGCTTCTCTATGACTTATATCATGTAAGAGAATTATTGAGCGCCGCCGCTTGGCGGAGAAATGAACATCCAACTTGGGCGGCATTCAGGACTCAAAAATGGCATTCGCGTGGGAACCTCTTTAAGGCCTCCTTGTGTTTCCAATAGACAACGGAAACGTATCCACATGGCTTGTGGAAAGAACCCATTCTGATACTATGCGTCTCGTGACCTGCTACGGCACATTCGGTGAAGCAGAAGTCACTTAACTTTAAACCCCTCTCAAGGAGGACAAGATGACCCGAATTCTATTTTCCGCAATAGTGGCGTCAGCCATTTCAATTTCTGCGCACGCCGCGACCGCGCGTACCGGCGCATACTTAATGCCGATTGGCTGCACCCTAGAAATTAGCTCACCCTATGATAATGGCGGCGAAATCTACCTGGGATACAAATGTCCAGGAAATGCTTCCGTTGGGCGCTTTCAAGATGTGCTAACTTTTCCTGGAACTGAAAACGCTGTTGCCGATGAAATTTGCAAGAAGTTTGGCGGTCGCCGAGCGCAAAGTATTGAAACTAATGGTTGGGCCGCAGAACATTCAGTTCTGGTGGTAACGAAGAGTCTTGAGATATTTACTCACGACGACCAACAACGTGACCTTGTGATGCTCAGAAAGGTCAATTGCACTTACTAATGGCTTCACCGATGGCGAAGAGGCTCATATTATTTTGTCTCATTGGCGCGGTGACTTCATGCAGGTCTTTAACTTTTAAGGAGTACGTAGAGGAAGAATGCATTAAGAACTGCCAGAAAAATGGCGATTGCATTCAGCGCTGCCTGTACGACAAACGCTATTAGCGGCCCGTGGACTACTTTCTTGTCAAACTTCTCGACAGCAGTGACAAGAAATGTCCACGGAATTTTTTGATGTTTCCAAAATGGTTGGTAAATGTTTCCAAATTAGGATATAAATGTCATGGCTATGGAACGTGAATATCAAAATATTTTGAAGCAAGAACTGAGTCGTCGCATTGGGCAAAACAATCGCTACTCATTGCGTGCTTTTTCACGTGACCTAGAAATGACTCCAGGGCAGCTTTCTCGCATTTTGAGCGGTAGCCGCAATCTCAGCGTTCAAAAGGCTCGTTGGACTTCTGAAAAACTCTTTGGCTCAAAGACGGAGCAGAATTATTTTGTGTGCTTGGTTGAATTTGAGACCGCACGCGATGAACGTACAAAGTCGGCGGCACTGGCACGTTTGAGTAAAATGCGCGGTTTAAAACAGAGAATTATTCAAGTCGAAGATTTTCAGGCTATCTCTGAGTGGCACCACACGGCGATTTTAACTATGGCCGCAAGCGGAGACTTTGACCTCAGTCCAAAGGGTGTCTCTAAACAGCTAGGAATTTCTATTTTTGAGGCCAAACTTGCCATTGAAAGACTCGTTTATTTAGGATTGTTGCGCCGAGAAGGTCAGACATTTGTGGCCTCGGAGAGCAGTTATCGAGCGGGGAACGAAACTCCAAGCGCCGCTATCCGCAGTCATCATCGGCAAATGATTCAAATGGCGCTCGAAGCGATTGATGGACAAGATATTTCGCAACGAATTTTATCAGGTAAAACAATTGCCATAAATAAATCAGGCATGAGAGAAATTCAGCAAAAAATTGAAGAATTTAAACGAGAAATTGAAGAGATTGTCGAGGGTAAGAAGGGGCGAGACAGTGTTTATCAGCTAAACATCCAGTTTTTTGACCTCGGAGCCAGTGGCAAGCGGAGAATAAAATGAAGATGTGTAATCGACTCACTCTTTTTGGGGTTATGGTTGCGTTCCTCGTGGCCTGTCAGCCAAAGAATACGCACACTGAAAATACAACGGTTATTAAGGAAGGTCCTCAATCCACAGGACCCCAAGCTCAGAATTCTGGGGGTGTCGATGTCGGAAATGGCGGGGATGCAATTCGTTGTAGTACTTCGCCCGAAAATTCATTTAGTGGACTTTACGCTTTAGATTTTTTTCTGACTGAATCTCCGAGCGCCCCAAAGGTTCAGGCCGTTAAGTCATGGGAAGAGTCTCGTGACCGCATATTTAGTTATCTCAATAAGATTCACCCACAATTGGCGTGGAGCTTTTATGATTTCTTTTCTCAAATCGAAAATCATACCAATTATGAATCGGACCGTGTCTGGGAAGCTTCGACCAATGACTTGATTTATTTGAAGGACCAAAAAATTATTACGAAACTTCCAACAAACTGTGGTGGCAAAGATAAGACGGAGGTCTATCAGGCCGTTATACGCCAAAAAAAGGCGACTCACACAACATATCACTACTCTCAGGATTTGCTCTCTGATTTGCGACAACAATCCTTGCAGTTTTCATTTTTAATGGTCCATGAGTGGCTTTGGGATCTCACGGAAGACGTGGCCGCGATTCGCCAGCTAAACCGCTTGTTGCATTCAAATCAGCTCGAAACTATGAGCCGTGAGTCTTTGATGGCAATAATGGGTAATTTAGGGATGAAAGTTCAACTTCCAATTATCGACCGTGGCGTTTACGCTCCTCAATCTGGGGTTCAAGCCAATACCGAAGGCGATTTCAGTCAATGCACAATCATCCCCCAAATTCAGGCCAATCCAAGAAAGCTTGTGCTTCTCCAGGACGGATCTTCTTCATGTTGGAATTATGTCGGTGAAAGCACATTGACGTATAACTGCAAAGTCGAGAACTCAGGTGGCGCTGCGAACGGTCGGCCCAAAACAATTTGCACTCTCGACAAGGACATTCTTGTTGTAATAAACAACGCGCCAATCGATGTCGAAACCATCGAAATTTTAAGTCATCGCCATTTGGTGGTTAACCTTGCGTCAGGTCCAAAACGCGCGAAGGGTATGCAAGTTCACTATTATTACGCCGATTACCAATATCCAGCGAGGCCATAAGAGCCTATCTAAAATGAACGTTTAGAAGGTTTTAAGGCGGGAACCCGCTTGGGAACCACGATAATCAACCTCACGCACGCGGCCGGTGCCGCCCCAAAATTCAGAACCACGAATCTTATCAGTGGAGGGTTAAATCCATGCCACAAGTCTTAAATCAAACCGACTGCACCGCCTACCTGGCAAACCTAAGAAAGAGCAATTCAAGCAAACGCTATGCGGAGATCGTTCTCTACACGATGCGCTTGCACCCGCCGCTCAGCAAATCCCAGCTACAATTTGCAGCCCAAATCCGTAAGACGACCTTTCTAAAGGTTTTAAAATCCTTCATGAGCACGGGTATCGTCGTGAGACGCGGTCGCGGCATTAAGGGTGACCGTTTTACCTATGAGCTTGCAGAAGCCCGTGAATCTGAGGACCAAGGGAACGTTAAAAGGAAACGGCTCTTTTTGGCGATGTAATCCTCTTTGATTGTTTGGCAGGGCGGCCAACCGGTAAACCTAAAAGTTCCGGTTTCTAAGAGTCAAAATCGTTCAGTTAATTGTTGGGCCTCGGACGCGGCCTTTAGTTCCGCTTTCCATTGGAAGCGGAACTATAAAGCTCAAGATCGCCTAAGTCGTCTTTAACGGCGTGACTGTAAATGCTGGTTACCGCGAGGGAAGAGTGGCCTGCATTGTCGCGGACTGTAACTAGGTCAACGCCCGCAGCCAGCATATGGGAAACGTAGGAATGCCGACATGAGGGACAGCTTAGGTTCGGACTTATCCCAATTCTGTTGAACCAGAACTTGACCCGCTTGCGTAGTCCACGAGTAGTGTAAGGCGAGTACCTCTCCGACTGAAATAGATGGTCGTCATCGCCTATGGGCTCGCGCAATACCTTGGCCTTTGACAGAGCTACAGCTGTAACTCAAAAGGTTCGTCCCAATCGCTCCTACCCACGCGTATCGATGAAACCTGATTCGCGCTGGCGTCCATCCAAAGAGCAAAAATTAAAAAGGAGAATTACTGATCAACTGGCTATGAACGCAGCCACGCCTTAATTCCAATTCACTCTCCAGAAATCACTAACCGAATAGCATCAAATCCTTAACCGAATGCCATTGGCCCCGCAGGGGCTGGCCAGTTACAAATTTAATACCCGATTTTCTGATATTTCGCATCTGCAAAATTCCTGCGGAACCCCGTGCCGTGGTCGAGCATCCAACCGGAAAATTTCATATCTTAAGTCCCCATTTCGGGGACGTTCGTTGCCCTTACCTGTGGAGTGAAAAAAAATCAATGCAATAACAAAACAAATCCTCCTCCGCAGAGGCATCCGAAATTTTCAAATGTTCCTGCAGGCCCCTCAGCATGAGGTCTTTGATCTTGCCGGAATTTTCTCGCGACAGAGAGAGCACACCAGAATAGTGGAGGTCATGCGGCTCTTGGCGATCCAATGACTCAACCGCTTGATTACGCCAGTTCGTGTGATGTTTGAGAATATTGAAAGAATCATTGCCAAGTCGCAGGCGCGCCTGACCTATCGTGTAGAGTCCATTGTTGGAGCTAACTAAATTCATCCGAACCAGGTTCTCTAAGACTTCTGTCACTTTTTTAATTGGCAGTCGGAAATAAGTCGAGATTGCTTCCCGAGTTTGCAAGGTGGGCAAAGCTACAGCTATATGAATAGCCGCAAAATGCCAACTGCTATAGTAAAGAGCCTGGTGTTCAGCCGCGAGTGTCTGATCGCGACCGAGCCGGTGAGTTAGGACTTGTCTCTTGGACAACATTTCCGCCATTTTCTCACTAAAGTACTTCGACAATTCTTCTGTTCCCGAGCGATCCCTTTGTACCATCAATAAAAAAAAATCTCTTTCTTCGTTTGTATGCTTAAAAAAGGTATTGAGTCGGTGAGCTTGTTCTAAACTTAGCTGTGCACTTCCATTCAGAACTTGAGTAACAAACGTTGGCTGGCAGCCCATGGCCAGAGCCATCTTCGATTTAAGCCCAAGCCTTTGCCGATAACTTCCAACTCGATGCTCAAGATAGGAACAATAGGTTTTAAACTCAAATATTTCTTTCAACATATCAAATAGTTACACCATTTATTTCAGTATTACTAAAATAAAATCATAGTAAATAAGCAAATACATATAGAATTCACAACTACCATCTGGCAGATTACAATGCGTCGCATTAATTTTTCGTGTACCATAAACTGAAAGGAAAACCATGAAACCCCTAATCTTAGCAACTATGATTGCGCTTGAGACACTAAGCTTCTCGAGCGCCGCAATGGCTGGAAGCCGCAGCGACGGTGGCACTTGTTCGATTCAAACATCTGAAGGAGGTTGGACTATCAAAGAATTTTTGAGAGCAGGTTTTGTAGATCTGATAACGCCGGAGAAGCCTGGCGAGAAAATATTAGCCAAATCTCCAATTAAAATTCTTAATTCTTATAAAAACGCAGTTGCAAGACTTATGGACTGGCAGAAGGACTCGCCACAAGTAGTTAATAAATTGATCGAAGCAATTGGAAATGTGGACATTCAGACTGTGAGCGAAGAGTTCCAACCTATCACCCGTGGCTGTCGGGATACTGGCAACCACCCCGTAGCTATGTATTCTGAACAATACGGGCAGGTGGTCATCAGCGTACCCGTTTTCAACCGTCTTTCGACAAAAGCGCAAGAGTTGGTCTTTCTCAAAGAATCATCTCGAGTGATGGAAGAGTTTTGGCTTCTAAGATCCGACGAAAACACAATGGAAATGGGACTGTCGGCATTGACTTTTGCAATCCAATTCTCCCAGCCCAAGGAGAATCAAAACCAGTTGGTGCGAATCATGAACGATAATCATATTTATTTTAATGAATATGGCGAATTCGACAATAAAAATTATGAAATTTTCGCAAGATTAAATGCGGACTTCAAGAGCCTCTGCCGCCAAAAGTGGATCGCATATGATTGTTCACAGCTCGTTTTTCCACCGCTAACTGGTGACTTTCTGAATTTTGAAATTGTAAGAAGAAAGGCAAACCAGGCCGAAACAAACATTAATGAATTCGTGCTAAAGCTTGTGCAAGCAAAAACTCCGGGCAATCGCGATAAGATAAATTCTCTGATCTCGAAAATTGGCGAGCTGAAGGAAAGAATGCTGGAGGCTGTAGTGAATTATTTTGCTAATTCATCTGAGCTCGTAAATCATTTGAAGTACCATCCAGTTCGCTAAGCATGAAAGTCGCGCCAGAATTCAATCACACCAAAATATCAAACGAAAATTTCTCCGGACAGGCGTGATTGTGTTTTTGTTTAGATGAGTGAATTCAACAAGTTTGGTAGGGGGTACAGGGCTCGAACCTGCGACATCCACCTTGTAAGGGTGGTGCTCTACCAAATCGCGTCATGGCTGGGTTTTGTTGTGTATAGATACCTAGTAGGGTGTAGAAATTAGCCCGTTTTGCGCATGGCTAGATTCCCGGCTTTCAGCACCTGAACTTGCGATGCATAATC
>JANXMF010000226.1 GCA_025354795.1 Pseudobdellovibrionaceae bacterium | reverse complement strand
CCGGAGCAAAAATCGCAATTCTTGTGGCTTCTGGATGTTCCGGACTTCTTGGCGTGTTTGCACTTCAGTTTTTGCTAGAAAGAGCGGCGAAGATCGGCCAATAGCCTCTTTCCCGTGACCACCATCCTGATGGCCATCATGAGCGTAGGACGGAAGGTCAAGAAAGTGACACTCTTTACGTTTTCCTTACGGAATCCGGCCTCATTTTTACGACAGGCCAACGAGAAATCACTGCTCGTCTTTTCAGCGACCTTTCACCATGTTCGACTAAACCTTCGCGTGGCGCTGCTGCGCTCGATCCTTCCGACTTGTGACATCATCTTTATCGCCGAGCCACTTCAGCGGACCTTGACTTCGTTGGCGATTGTTTTCCTGTCGGTCATCCCAGCGCTACTGGTGCCGATTGTGCGCTGGCGAAAGCCCGGGGTTCTGCCGCGTGTCTTTTGGTGCTGGATTATACCTCTTGCACCGCTCTTCTTTCTTTGGGATGGGCTCATTTCGGCCTTGCGCCAATGCACCCGAGTGGAATAACAGCGCGCGCTTTTTGAGGAACTCAAGTTCGCACCAGAGCAGGTGAAAATACGTCGCACGTTTCTTTCGACGTTGGTGGAGATCGATCATTCTTGAGGTGAGTCCGGCTATCAAAGTTTGCGTTCTCGAAACATTATGCTCTGGGTAAGTGCTGTCCGCACGCCAGCTGTGTTCTCCCCTATTATCGCTCGAAGTTGGAATTTGGAGAGGGACAGGCTATCACTAGAGGAGATATTGAGTATGTTACCTAAAAATCGTGCGCCGGCTCACCCCGGAGAGATTTTGGCCCGTATGTTCCTGAAGGAAATGGGAGTTACGCAGAGTGATCTTGCAAAGCACATCAAGTGCAAGGCGGGTAAGATCAGTGAGATCGTCAATGGCAAGAGGGGGGTCTCGCCCGCGATGGCCCTGTTGTTGGCGGACGCCTTTGGCAATAGCCCGCAGTTTTGGCTGAACCTGCAACAAAGCCATGACTTGTGGCTGGCGGCGCAGGATCATCGGCATTTGTCCAAGATCAAAAGTATGTCGGCGTGATCAAATTTTAAAGTCGCGGAGGCTTTGGCTGGTCGGTGAATTTGACCCGATTGGTGACTCCGGAAACGATAACCGACGTGCAATGGAGTGGGCGCATAATACACGAACCATTGGGGAATGACCACCATTACAAAGTAATCGATACCTAAAAAACGCACGCTGCTATTTTTAAAATGTGAGCTTTGAGTTCTTCACCTCTCGTGCAACAATGAACAAGCGATGCCAATCACTCTCGAGCAAATTCAGAGCCTCGTAGATCAAGCGATCTGGTCACCCAGTGGAGACAACTGCCAGCCTTGGACCTTCGGCTGGCAGGGTCAAACACTGTCGATTTGCCACGACGCTGCCCGGGGCGCCCATCCATTGAATCTAAATAATGTGGCTTCTATCTTGGCTTTGGGGACCTTAGTTGAATCTTTAGCTATCGCCGCAAGTGCGGTGAAATATAAAGTCAACGTGGCGTATGATTTCAGCGCCCCCGAAATTTGGGCGAGGATTACATTTTTGGTCGATGAGAGCTTGCCTGAAGATCCATTGCTGCCAATGCTGGGGCGGCGCTGCACCGATCGGCGCATGTATAAAGGCGGCGAACTGACAAGTGGCCAGTTTGGTCCCTCGCGGGGCGGTTTAGGCCACTTGGGTTGGCAGTCCGGCCCCCATGTCCCTCTTACCGATTTCATTGTGCAGACCGAGCGTGCGATGATTGAAATTCCCACGGTTCTGCCCGCGGTTCTCAAGTGGATTCGATTTACCAAAGCCTCCGCGGTGGCCACCCGTGATGGATTGCCTTGGCAAAACTTAGGTGTACGTCCATGGGAAGTACCCTCTTTGGCGCTGTTTAAATCGTTTCCGAAATTGCTTCCATTGTTTAAACCGGTGTTGTTGCCTAGTCACCTTCAACGCGTGCGCAAGCTGGTGGAAAGCTCGGCCGGCACGGTCTGTGTGTCTGCTCCCTTGGGCAAGAAGGATTACATCGCTGACGCCGGCCGCCTAATGCTGCGAACCTGGTGTCAGCTCAACCAGCAGGGATTTGGCGTTCAACCGCTTACGCTCTCATCCAATGGAATTTACTGGTATAGGATGGGCTTAGTGATGGATTTGAGATGGCAAACGATTTATGCGCAAGGGGAGACTTTGCTTCGTGAGGTTTTTTCTATTCCCGAAAATTACTATCCGATCTGGATGATTCGCGCCGGTCGTATCGATCCGCTCCCGCAAGCCCGGCGCACTTATCGTCGCCAGTTGGTTGTTAAGGGGCTTTCCTAAAACCGCGCAGTGCCATTGCGATTTTCAGGCGCTGAAGGGGATGGCGATTTCCCCACCAAACATTTTTTATGTGCAAGCGGTTTTCAAAGGCATCAAAGTGAATGGAGTAGGGCGCGGCCCGGACCCTTCCACGTTTCAAAAGGATTTTCATCGCCTCTACTCCGGCCACGCCCGCGCAGAGTTCGCATGCCATGGGCGTCGAGGGACCTTTGTGGGCTTTGAAATCGATGGAACTTTTTTCGACCAATTGCCGCAGATGCGGCAGACTGGGCGTGAGACCGATTAGAAATTTAGCGGCCTTGGTGACTTCATCATCTTCGCGGCGCCAATCGAAGTAGGCGTTAGCGCCCATGCGCCCAGGCATAAAGACCAGCATGGCTGCGCCCATCGCAATCGGTCCGGCGGTAACGATGGGGATACCTTTGCGCTGACAATAGTCGTAAACCATTTCGCGCGCTTGAAAGGCGAAATAATCGAGGCCATCGACATAGAGATCTACGCCGTTGAAAAAATCTTCTAGATTTTCGGGCTGTACGCCGGCTGAAAATTTCTTCAGTTTCAAATCGGGGTGAATATCCTGAGCCATGCGCGCGAGCACATCCACTTTGGCCTCGCCTAAGGTTGACATAAAGGCTCCGGCCTGACGATTGAAATTGTGCACTTCAAAGCGATCAAAGTCGGCGATGTGAAAGGTGCCAATGCCCAGTCGGGTGAGAGTCAAGAGATGGGATCCTCCCACTCCTCCCATGCCCGCAACTGCAACTTTTTTGCGGCGGAGGGTTTCCAGTTCCGCGGGCGTGACCCAGCCGACCGTGCGCGAAAATGCCGTGGCAAATGAGAAATTTAATACCGGTGCAGCGGTCATGAGCTCTCCTTGCGCTAGGCCGCCGGTTTCACTTTAACAACCAGGGGCTTTTCATTCTTGAGCAGCGAATCGATTTGCGCCTTAATAAAATGGTTCCATTCCTCGCTCGCGAGGTCAATGAAAAAGCCGCAGGTTCCATCTTCCCGCCACCACACCGGGATCACCCGGAGGGTGGCCACTTTGTGATCGCCGATCTCAACCTCGAGTTGATAGGTGTCGCCAAAGCGCGGCGGGCGAAAGAGGACCGCGCCCACTCCGGTCGACGAGGCACTATTAACTTGAATCGGAATGCGGCGATGGCCTGGGAAAATCAACTCGGATTTGCAAGCCACATTAGTCAATTTCGTAAGTCCCCTCAGCAAACGGGATTTAGGTTGATTGATATTGAGAGTTTTGCGTGCCATTATGAGGCGCATGATCTACTGGAATACCTTGATGAGCAAATACAGACTGCTCAGTCCAAAAATCAGGGTGAAGGTCATCTTCTTCGAGTAAAATGCCACGACTGTCGCTAGAATTAGGATGAAGAAGCGCTCCTTGCCCAAGAGGGCTTGCACCTGCCCCTGATGATAGAAAACCAATGGCACCGCCAGTGCCGGTAAAATTGCTGCGGGAATAAAACTAAAAATTTCCCTGTGTCGTTCGGATATTTGCACTTTGGCCGACGTGGCGATAAACGAGGCCCGAATTATAAACGTGCCGATGGTCAACAGAATAATATTGGTCCAAAAATAGCCGTTGGCAATCATTGCTTTTTCCTTGAGAGCAAGACACCGAGTGCAATAGCCAACAAAGCGGTGACAATCAGACCGAGATTGTAGGGTATTGGTTTTAAAAGTATCGCCACCACCGACGAGAAAAGCGCTACCGCCACGTACTTCGCATTTTTAAGGGTCGGAATCATCAGTGTGATAAAGCTCAGTGGGACGGCGTAGTCGAGCGACCATGAGGCCGGCGCGAAATTTCCAAAAATATATCCCGCAATCATTGAACTCTGCCAAACCACGGTAATGCACAAAACCGAGCCAAAATAAAATTCGATCATCTCGCGATTATTCCGCAGGCGGTTTTCATGCGCGCACATCACTGCATAGTTCTGATCCGTGAGAAAAAACGCACTCGCCAGCTTAACATGAGTCCGCGCGTGCTGCACCACCGGGGAAAATGCCGCACTGTAAAGAAGAAAGCGCAGATTAATGATCAGCCCCGTCGCGACCACCACAGACACCGGGCTATGCTTTGTCATCAAATCCACCGCCGCTAGCTGCGAGGCTCCGGCATATAGGATAACATTCATCGCCACGCTCTGAAAAAAGCTAAGGTGGGCGTCGGCGCAAACCGTTCCCATGACTGCGGCAAACGGAATGACTCCCGGAGTGATGGGTAGGGTGGCTTTGAAACCGAAAGTTAGGTTTTTTGGCACGCGGGGTAGCAAATGAGCCTCGATTTTAGGGTGTCGAGGTCGGTCGTAGCGTGGGACGGCTCACTTGTCCAGTCCGGTCCCAGTGTGATACCCATTTTGGCGGGAAAAAAAGTCTATTCGTAAGGAATCAAAATGCCACTTCTTGAACTCACCAATGAGAACTTTGATATTGAAATTGAGCGGCACAGCCTTATGTTGCTCGATTTCTGGGCGCAATGGTGCGCACCATGCAAGGTTTTTGCGCCTATTTTCGCGGCGTCAGCCGAGAGGCATGGGGATATCCTCTTCGCGCGCGTGAACACCGATATTGAAACCACTTTGGCCCAGCAATTTGAGGTGAAGAGTATTCCGACCCTGCTCGTGGCCAAAGACGGTTCTATCGGCTCGGCGCATCTGGGTGCGATGAATCCCGTCAAGCTGGAAGCCTTGATTGATAAGCTGCGAAAGGGCTAGTCTGAAGTTACCACTGTGTAGTTTTTCATGCCTTAAAAGTAGGGTGCGGTGGGCGCCGTTGCAAGTCTCTTTACGCATTGAATGACAGTTTCCGAAAGCGTGAGATTTTTTCCTTGAACGGTGCCCTCTGCCGAGATTCCAAATTCGACTTCGCGATCCGAAATGTTTTTAATTTCGATCTGTAACTTGAGGCCGTATTGGCGGTCGAATCCGTTTCCTTAAAGCTAACGCTAAAGCTAAAGCCTATGGCCGAGCACCGCGACCTGATTGAAACGGTTGTTCAGTTGATTGGTAAGAAAAATTAATCTCATTTTGCGTTTGCTTCAAGTTCGCCGCGACTGTCTTTGCCGGCAAGCTCTTGAAAGCCGCCGATCAATTGGCCATCGATAAATATCTGCGGCATGGTTTGCATTCCGGTGCGCGCTTTTAAGGCGCTGCGCTCAGAATCCTTGCCATCCAGATTGATTTCGGTGAATTTCAGGCCCTTGCGTTTAAGTAAGTCCTTGGTGCGCATGCAGTAGGAGCAATTGGATTGGGTGTAGACTTGAATGTCGGACATTGAACAGTCTCCTCGGTTAAAAAATTTCGAATCTGGTGAGCGTCGTGCATGCGCTTGATCTCATGAAACCAAGCGTGCGCGCGCGCGTCGCCTTCGCTCCAATAGCGTAACAATTGTTTACAGCGTACAACCGCGAATCTTTCACCCCGTAAAATCACATTCTCGTCGTGAAAGCGCAACAAAAAAGCCAAACGCGAAAACGGTGCCGTGTGCGCGCGAATGGCATGCGCCAGCAACGGATTGCGTACCAAGCCCCGTCCAAGCGCCACGTCATGCACGCCCGATTTTTCCACGCAGTCTAAATAATCTTGCACGTTCCAAATGTCACCGTTAGCGACAAAGCGCAACTTGCGGCCTTCCCGCATCGAGCGGATATATTCCCAATGTGCCGGCGGAATATACATTTCCAGTTTAGTCCGCGCGTGCACTACGATCTGCGCGGCACCACCCTCTTCCACCGCCGCTGCGATCTCGCGGTGGAAGTTTTTATCGGCAAAGCCCAAACGCACCTTGGCTGTTATCGGCACGGCCTCAGGCACCGCGGCCCGCACCGCGCGCAAAATCTGAAACAGGCGCCCCGGTTCCTTTAATAGTGTGGCGCCGCCATCATGACGGTTGACGGTTTTCGCCGGGCAACCAAAGTTGAGATCAATACCCAGAGCGCCAAGCGCCACCGCGCGCTCGGCATTGGCGGCAAGAGGCTCAGGTTTGCCTCCGAGAAGTTGCACGAATACTGGCACTCCGCTGCGGCTGAGGCCCGCCTGTTTGAGTTCGGGGCAATAGCGATAAAAAACATGATCGGGGAGCAGCAGATCGGTCACCCGTATGAACTCCGTAACCATACGGTTGAGGCCGCCGACCTCGCTCAAAAGTTCGCGCAAAGTCCAATCCAGCACCCCCTCCATGGGAGCCAATTGAATAAACGGCACTAACTTCGTGCCATTTTGCAGATCCAATCGAACTCCTTTTTTCCAACGGGCTGAATAGACAGGCGTTGGCCGGGCCGGAGGAGCGGTAAATCGTGAAGTGCTTTTTCGCCGCGGATTCTCTCCAGCGCAACCAAATTTGCAAATTTTTCGGCAAACCCGACGCGCACGCAGTACCAAATCGGTTTGGCCTTGGTGGCTTTGGCGTCAAAATAGTCTGACTTGGGGTCCAACTGGGTGGGATCGGGTTCAGCCGCAGCGACGACCTCAGCCAGGCCCGCCACTCCGGGCGGCTCACAGCTTGAATGATAAAACAGCACCTTGTCGCCGATTTGCATATCATTCATCATAAAGTTGCGCGCCTGATAGTTGCGGACCCCATCCCAAAGTGCGCTTTGCTTCGTCTTAAGAGTGTCTATGGAAAACAGCTCAGGCTCAGTCTTCATTAACCAGTATTTCATGGCCCTGAACCTACCGCAAAGCGCCGCGCCACACAACTTTTGGGTGCCTTATGGTCGTAATGCCGCTATTTTGTAGGGCATTGTAATTATTGAAAATCGGAGGGGAATGCCGTGAAATCACGCATTGAGAAGGACAGCATGGGAGAGATCCGGGTCCCAGCCGATCGGCTGTGGGGCGCGCAAACCCAACGCTCGATTGAGAATTTCAGGATTGGCGGCGACCGTTTTCCGCGCGAAATGATATCGGCACTAGGCACCCTTAAAAAAGCTGCGGCCCGGGCTAACCTCCAGCTCGGCCTGCTGAGCGAAGACAAGGCCAAATTCATCGTGCAGGCTGCCGATGAGGTGATCAGTGGCAAACTCGACGCCGAATTTCCGCTAGTCGTGTGGCAGACGGGGAGCGGCACCCAAACCAATATGAACGCCAATGAAGTCATCGCCAATCGCGCCCTGCAACTCAAAGGCTTGCCCCTTGGCGACAAAACTATTCATCCAAACGACGATGTGAACAAAGCGCAATCAAGCAACGATACTTTTCCGACGGCCATGCACATTGCGGTGGTCGAGCGCTTGCATCGTCATTTGCTGCCTCAGCTCACCCAATTGAGCCAGGCGTTACAGACCAAACAAAAGCAATTTGCAAACGTGGTCAAAATTGGCCGGACTCACCTGATGGATGCCACCCCACTGACGCTAGGCCAGGAGTTTTCGGGGTACGTCACTCAAATCGAACAAAGTATCGAACGCATCCAAGCGGGAATGCCGCACTTGCTGGAACTCGCACTCGGGGGCACCGCGGTTGGCACTGGCCTCAACACCCATCCTCAGTTTGCTCTCACGGCGGCAAAAATGATCGCCGAAGAGACCAAGCTGCCGTTTGTATCGGCGCCCAATAAGTTCGCGGCCCTGGCGGCCCACGATGCCTTGGTACAAATGTCGGGCTCGTTAAAGACAGTGGCCTGCGCTTTGATGAAGATCGCCAACGATTTCCGTCTACTGGGCAGCGGGCCTCGCTGTGGGATAGGCGAGTTGATCTTGCCCGCCAACGAGCCCGGAAGCTCGATTATGCCCGGAAAGGTGAATCCGACCCAGAGCGAAGCCATGACCATGGTGTGCGCCCAGGTCATCGGCAACGACATGGCCGTGGCCGTCGGCGGCGCCACCGGGCACTTTGAATTGAACGTGTTTAAGCCTCTGATCGTGTTCAACGTACTCAACTCGATTCGTTTGCTTGGCGACGCCAGTGAGTCTTTTCGCGTACACTGTGTTGAGGGTGTAGAGGCCAATCTCGCGCAGATTTCCAAGCACTTGAGCAATAGCTTGATGCTGGTGACCGCGCTTAATAATCACATCGGTTATGACAACGCCGCAAAAATCGCCAAAGCGGCTTGGCACAACGGCACCACGCTTAAAGAAGAGGCCATTCGTTTAGGATTATTGGATGCCAAGAAATTCGACGAATGGGTGCGGCCTGAAAACATGCTGGGGCCCGAAGGCAATGGATGAGCGTGGACAAAACCGCGCGAGTGAGGGAAAATCGCCGCTATGAGGTCTGAGCTCTTGGACAATCCCAAGTTGAGCTGGCTTGCCGGCGCTAAACTCAGGCCGTATATTTACGTGCGTCCTGAAAATCGTATTCCCGATCCGGGCAAGCGCTTCAATATTGACTGGTTCACCAGGGAGCCCCTGTTTAAAGACCCCCTAATGATGGACGAAGTCGACTTTGCCGATCAGATTCTGCGTTTAGAGTCGCACGCCTTTGCCGCCAGCAACATGCCGATGCCGCGTTGGGTGTTTTACGATTGCGCGATTGTTCCGGGCTTTGTCGCTGGATTCGCCATTCATCGCTCCGAGGTCAGTCAGCCCATGCTGGATGTTCTTCAGCCCAAGGCCGACACCGAATGGTTGCCGATTTCGCTATTTATTATGATTCCCGCGATGGCGCCAAAGGAATGGGTGGCCCATAATCTGTGTTCGATTAATTCGCTGATTCCCGCCGCCCACCATGTTTATGGGCTGGGCTTCCTCACCAAAGCCTTTGGCCTCTGGTACGCCAACGTGGAGATGCTGTGCGGAGTAACTCAATGGGCGAGTCCGGCCGTTCGGCTGCACACCCATTATGGCGATTTCGAGGTGTTGACCGCGTACACTCCGGTCCACTCCTTCGCCCGTACCATCACTTATCGCATGGTGACCGATGCGCGCGAGTGGAAGCGTTTTTTCACACGTGAAACCTCCACTCATTTTGACGAAAAGTATGAATACGCGGGCTTTGACGTGGACCCCAAGGAGGATGCGAGCTTGATTGCCTTTCAGCGGCGATTGGAAAAGAAGGACACTCGCTACTATTTAAATTCGGCGCAGTTGCGGACCGAAAAACTCGATGC
>JANXMF010000201.1 GCA_025354795.1 Pseudobdellovibrionaceae bacterium | reverse complement strand
TCGACTGCAGAAATTGCTATCAATCAAGGGACGATTGCGAACCGAGTAAAAGGAGCGTTCTCCAGGTTTGATACATCGGTGTCAGAAAAATTATCACTTGAAAATAGACAAAATATGTTTAATGATTGCGGCGCTGGGATTTTCCTCATCAGCCGTGAGAGTCGCGCTCACATGGCGAAGCAAGGTGACGATGTGGCCATCCGAACGGTAATATTGGAGGGAGACTTCGCTACCCGCCGGTGCGACCAGGACTTCCGCCAGCGCTGGAACCCGAGTCACCCGGAACAGACGTTGGCGGCCTATGCCCTTCAATTCGAAGTCGCCAAGGTCGACGTCGCTGACTTTGCCGCGCAATTGCGCATGGATTTCTTCCCCGTAAACCACGGAAAAATCATCACGCTTAGGAGCCTGTGAAAGCACGCGCACGGACTCAATTAAATTCTGCCCTGCCAGAGAAATGACATTCATAAACGGCGCCACACGCAATGGGCTCATGGCCAGCGAGGATTTGACTTGAAACGGCACCCCTTGCTGGAACGAACGCGCGTGAATGTCGGTGACTACACCGGCTATCTCCTCTAGCGCGGCAATCGCCATTCGCGCCGAGTTGCTTGAATCGCTGTGTTCGAAGTAATAAAGCATTTCGTCGCCCAGCAGCTGATGCGGATAGCCGTTGTAGCGACTAATGATTGCCGAGATTCGGCGGAAAAATTCGTCGACGTATTCGAGAAATTGGTCGCGTTGTTCCCCAGCGAAAATCGTTGAGTAACCGTTGATGTCGGTGCGAACCATGGTGGCTTGAAAAGTGTAAGGAAGCTTTTTGCCGCGACTCAGGAGCCCTCGCACAGAAGGCAGAATTTGTGAGCGCAGCAGTTGGTTTTCGCGTTGTAACGAGGTGATCGATGACTCATAGGAGCTGAAGCTGGAAACTAGATGGCGGCTCTCGTGAAACAAGATTCCTTGCCGGTCGCCGCGCTTTTGCGCGACGGTTTGGACTCGGCGTTTGATTAGAGCGACGTCTTTCATGCCGAAATGGAGGAGAAGGAGAAGCAGGGCGACCGTGACGCCGATATCGAGGGCGAGTTGCGGGAGGGCCTCCTTGAAGTAGAGTTGGCCGTAGCGGTCTTTGGAGGCGCGAAAGCCTACGACGACGAGGTTGCCGTTGGGGCAGGTGAAGCCGGTTTGCAACTCATCTTGGGGGGCAATTCCTTCGCCCGTACAATCCCGCGGCACATTTTTTAGTTCACTTGGGTCAAGTGCAACGTCAATCGGCTCTTGCCCGGTCGGCATGATGCGAAAAAAATGTAAAAATCCGCTCTTCTGCTCACGCTCAAGATATCTTTGCGTGGCGTCCAGACCTCCCGCGAGCGCAAACGCATTCACGGATTCCAATGTCGCGTCGATCCGACTCTTGTTGGCGGCAATATAGCCTTGATAGGAGGGCTCAAACTGAATGTATACACTTCGTAAATCGTAAAGCGTGAAGAGAATGAACCACAGCGTTCCAAGAATGAGAAAGACCGAGCGAATCCAGCTCATCTATTTCCGCCCCCGAGGATATCTCGAAGGAGGAGCTTGAACGTTGGACGGACGCGATTACCATAAATGCTTTCGCCATCTAAAATCTGAATTCCCGCGCCGGACAATTCACGGTCGAAGGCGGGGTCGCGCAATAGTGCCGTGGAGTCGGGCGCCGCGATTATCCGGCTAAGGATCTTAGAGTAAACATCCTTTGTGGGGCCAGCGACCTGATCAGGTTGCTGTGTCCGTCCCCCAAGTGGGGTACCGGCGCCACTTCGCGATTCGGCAGTAGCGGCGACACCACGGCTCACAAGCGATTGACTGAAACCCCCCGTATTTGGAAAGCCTTGTGCGATATCTTTGGCTGGCTGCGGACCAGCCGAGAGTTCTGCTGCAGGTTTGCGACTCAAGACTGGACTGAGTGTTGGTGTTGGCGTCGTCCCCGTGCCGACCTCTGCAGGGCTAGTGTCTACGAAGGGTTTAAAGGCGATATCATTGGCCTTCACTGGTAGCGGCGGCAAAGTGCTGGTTGCAGGCTCGGATCGGTGCCCAGCTTGGTCCGGAATGACCGCGAACGCCGTCGACGAAAAGCCAAGGTCATCGACTGCCGCCGCAATTTTGTAAGCCGCAGCGGCGGACACGTCTACAATTTGTTTCTCTAATTGATCCAATTGATTGGTGGTCGTATAGCTTAGCCCGGGGCCGTCTCTTAAGGACGTGGTCGTGACGACGCTTGATTGGGCGGGAGGCACGATCAGCAAGTCAGACGCCCTAGGAGTTGGTGGAGTTGCGGGTAGGCGCATTTGCCTCTGGGTGTTTTGTGTGGCGACTGGAGCGCGAACATTTTCATCCGCAGGTTGCACGCAAATTTTGGGAATTTGAGAATTATTGATTGGTGGCATGCAGGCAGCCACATATGCCCTGGTGCATTCTTCACGTTTCTCACCTCCCCAGTGTATAAGCTCATGCGCAATATCAGATTTTTTCACCGGGGAATCTTTCATTTGATCTGAATTGAGGACAATTGCCCCATCGGATGTTCGCACCATGGCCGATCTATTCCCATCCACCGACCCGCAACTGAAGATCGCCTTCGCGTCGTCCAATTTTAGTTTTGCCTGGGATCGAGCCTTATTAACCACAAGCTTCAGTCGGCTTATCTCGGTAGATGTCGAATTTTTGCGAGCAATTTCATCGAGACATGAGAGGAAAGGGCCTGAGACTTCAAGAAAAGTAGAGATAACTTTTTCACGATATTCGCCGCATTTCATGTCTACTAGGGATTGAGTCGATGAGCTTGGAAGACTCGCAAGCATTGTGACTTTCTTGGTGAGAATCCCGAGCGTCCCATTAGGTTTGGCCACTGGCGACCCTTCGCTGACGCACGGAGGAGCTGGCAGGGTTTCTTCGTCAATCGAGAGGTAAAGATTTTCGTATGGACTCATCTTCACATTGTTAAAAACGTAGGATCGACTGTCCGAGGCCAACAAGAGAGTTCCAATGATCTTGTGTTTCTTCAGGCGGCGTTCAAAATCAATCTGGATGGGGTGCCCATTACGAAGTCTGCCATTCGAGCGAATGACAATTCCAGACTGTGTAATTTCTATCGACCCAACTGTCCGCGTATCACTCCCTAGGGAAAGCAATACCGCAGTCAACCCATTTTCCAATCCGACGGCTGTCGTGCCCGCAGGAGTTGAAAAATAGGTGGACCGCCCTTTGTCTTTGTCGTGGTCGTTGTCGTTGTCGTTGCCTGCAAATGCAAACGTTTGTGAATTGGACAATAGTGTAAAAATCGCAACCGTTAGACTGGGGCAGCCAATTCGTTGGTTCAATTTAGTGCAAGTCGCGGTCAATTTCATTACTATGCGTATCGGAAGTGCACTTGCCGCACATAAGATGCAATTTTCCTTTGTGCAGACCGCCTCAACGAACAAAATTAAAAACGCTTATAGGTTCTGGTGCACAGTACTTACTGGACCTTTACGATGCGATTCGAGGTCCCGGTCTACGACAGGTTGAACTTCTGGCATAAAGGCCTGGCTTGATACTCCCACGTTTACGTAGCGATCCAAAGCCAAATCAAAACCTTTGACCATCCCAACCACCTTTAGCTGGCCATCCTGCATGACTAAAATCGGGGAGCCAGATTGTCCTGCTTCGGTGGAGCAGTCATGTGTAAATGCTGGCTCATCCGCCACCATCTGCTTGATGTCACATTTTCGAGACGATCGAGACAGGCTGCCTAGACTGGAAATCGTTGGATTTTCCTTCCCGGCGAATCCGGCCGTATGGAGTGTCGAACGTTCTTTGTCATTCAGAGGCAATCCGGCAAGTGGCAAAAAACCGATCTCAGGGTCAGAGCCGGGACAATTGGGCTCTTCAAATTTTATAGCAATCCAATCGCCACCACTCCCCCCTTGGGTGTCCCTGTTGCCAAAAACCACGGGTCGACCGATGGCTTGCCGCTTAAAGGTTCCGTCCGCATTTTCGCCAAGTTGAAGGGTAACCGAATAGTTTATATCGTTCGGCAGCGATATTTTCACATTTCCAGCCTCGTCACGATTATTTATAAACTGTTGATCCAAACGGCGCGCATTCGGAATAATTTCATTTAACGACTCTCCACCAAAATTTACATGGAAATTGGTCATAGCAATACAAGGAGAAACCATAAACGCTGTGCCCATTTTCCGGAAAGTTACGCCTTTATCCGTAAACGTGCGGTTGGTAAAAACTCTGCCAATCGCCGCGTAGCCATTGCGCTGGCCAAGGCGAGTTTGCTTAACTCTATCCTCGCCACCAATAACCTTAACTTCTTTAAGTAGGTCTCTCGCCTGAGATTGTAAAGACCCCATTCTTTCCGCCATACACTCAAGACAATCCGCGCTAGCCTCGAGGCCATTTCCTCCGGGCACTCTTGAAGCGGCAATGGCTTCTATCGAAATCATCAGAACGAGCAGACTAAAAAATTTAATGTAGGGCATATTGTGCAACCTCTATAGCTGTTGAGGAAATGCAAGCGCAGTGCCATGAATTAGGGTGTATCTAATCTTCAAAATGAACTAAATATCAATAAAAACATATAGATAAAACGTATCAATTCGAAACAGCTCCGAATCTTCACAGCCGATTTCGCGACGCTGTAGCGCAAAAAACGTCCCTTCACGCCCCGTTGACAACCCACCGCCAATTTTAAGCACAGACGGACCAAGATCGTCACCATCAATTCCCCAGTAGCCCATACAATCCAGCTGAGCCCGATACCAATCTTGCATTTCTCAGTCCTTTGCGGGATTCCGCGAATTTTAAACGAGGTAGTCATGCGTCCTTTAATACTTAGTTTCGTGGCCCTGAGCTTCACGTTGTTAGGCTGTCAACCGCAGCGGGTGTCCAGTAGCGCGGCGCCCTCGGCCGCGCAAACGCGGCAGACGCCGACGAATAATGGACCCCAATACGGTACTCAGCCCGGGCGACCGGTATATGTAGGTCAGCCGCCTCCGCAGCCGGCTTATAATGGTAGTCCGCGTCCGGTGCCTGTTGGTGGCCCGGCACCGATTCCTCCGCCTATGGCGACTGGGCCGTCGCAACCGATGGGCCCGCCGCCTCCGATTTCTGGACCGACTCCGAGCGGAATGCCGGTGCAGTACACTCCAGAACCAGCACCTCCTGTCGAAGTGACGCCTCCGCGACCCCCGCGTACAACTGGCATTCCTCCTGACACGGGCTCGGGACCCCTTTACACCAATGTCGATCCGGCGCCTGTCTATACTTATGAGCCTCCGACCAATCCGCCTCCCACGGTTACTGCGCCTCCGCCTGAGCCGCCTGTCGTGACTCCACCGCCGGCGACCGTGACGGAACCTCCGATCGTGCCCACCCCAACGCCGCCACTGCCGCCAACCGTTACCACACCGCCGCCGCCGATCGTCACGCAACCTCCAACAACGCCCGTGACACAACCGCCGCCCATTCAGCCACCGCCGCCGGCACCGCCATTAGTCACTGGCCCGAATGTTCAGCCGCGCCCTATCATGCCGCGAGCGGCACCGAATGCACCGCCAACACAGGGAGTTCGACCGCTACCCAACCAAGAGGATTGCACCAGATTTCCGCAAACATGCATGCGCGGGCTAAATACGGACTATTTATATGCAGAAGCGGGACCTTTACAGATCCCGCGGGCCACCGCTCCGCCACCAACTCGCCAGCGCACCGACCAACTGCCCCTCCCAGTTCCGCCGATTCCTCCGGCACGTCCGCCGGCACCGCTTGAGCCGCCGAGAGAAACACCGGCTACTCCTCCGCCTACACCCCCACCGCAGGTTGAGATTATGACCGTCCCGCCGGTGAAGCCGGAGCCCCCACCGCCACCGCCGCCGGCCCAGTGTAATCCTGAGCCCATCAACGCCACCCGCGAGGCGACTAAACTGGATCTGCTATTCGTGGTGGATGCTTCGGAGTCGTTACGCTATAGCGCCCCCGGAGAAGTGCCCGGTGGTCAGCTCGGACAACTCGCGCGGGAAATGCGTTTCTTTGTGCAACAGCTCAATCCGGACATCGACTATCACATCGGAATTATTCCGGGCCATGGGCCGTTATTAAACGGTGAGAAAAACAGAGACAATCATCATGGAAAGCTGCTGCAAATTGCGGGCACCAAGGCTGAATACGTGATTGATTCGGAAAAAATCAAGCGCGAATGCGCGGGTAAATCAGAGTGCGTGGCCGCCAAGATCGCAAAACAACTGGAAGAGACCATGGTTCATATGCCGAAGGACCGGAGCTGGAGATTGGGCGGCGCCGATGGCGAGCTTGGACTGCTTAGCCTCTACGATTCCATTCGTAAAGATGAGCTGAAGCAAAAAATTATCAGCCAAGGTCTCTATCGTAAGGACGCCAAGCTCGCAATTATCGTGGTCGCCGATGACAATGACGGTTGCTTCGACTTCTCGGCGCCCGAGAACAAGGGCATCGTCGAGATGAAACACGATGCTAAACAGGACGGGAAATTGGTTCCTGGCCATGATAAAACCAAAGAGCATACGGTAAATACCTACTGTCAAAAGCAAGCGGACGGAAAGCCCTTCGAAGGCGGCGTGCCGTTTAACTTCACCCACGCTTATGATGCGGTGAAAAGTTTAAAGGCCGAAGATTTTATGCTTGCTGGAGTGGTCTATCAGGACAATGCCAATATCGCGGGCTCACGTGGCTCAAACCTGCCGGAAAACATCGGCTACGGCTACATCGGCTTTGTGGCGATGAAACCGCCAGGCATATTCGCCGACCTTGGTAAGTTTAAAAATCCCACCGACAATCGCATCGAGTTCACTAAGCCATTGATGGAATCTTCGCAGATGACCTTACTTGGCCGCGTCACCAATCAGGAGATGAGCTACAAGAGCAGTTACGAGTGTAAAACCGAGTTTCATGCCAATGCCATCAACCACACGATGGTAGAAGTGCACATCTTGGACGGCAGTGACCAGCATGAACTCGCGGTGTTTAGTTCCGCGTGCGGCAAGAACGCCAGTTTTCCCGGTGGCAGCATAGCGTGCCCCGAAGGCATCACGGGCGGAGCTACTAGCACGATTGAGAATTCGCACGGGACGGTTCCGGCTAAGTTGTTGGTCAATGTGAGTCCGGACGAATTGGCGAAAATCCTGAAGCCTCAGAACGGCAGGGCGGCGGTCGCACTTATTAAATTCGGACCGCGTTCTGACTTTGACCCCCGCTCGGGTGTGCGCTACGGCTCGGTTACCCCGGGCGTTCATTAGTCATCCGTACTTATTAGATGCCAGAGAGGCGAGATAAATTAAAAACCATCTCGCCGAGTTGACCGCCATTTCCGGCTCTTCATTCTCGATCAGCTCTTCTTTCCAAACAATGCCTCAGCGGCCCGCAACAGCTCCTCTTTAGTCCTCGCACTGCCGCCAGCGGCTCCATGGGGCTGAAAATAATCGCAAACATTGGCACGTTCTTTTTCGCGCACCACATCGGCCTGAGGTTCGCGGCACTCGTTGTAAACCTTGGCATCATAAAACGCGCAGTTCTTGCACACGTGCACGTCACTCTTGCATTTGTCACATTCGGCGCGGATGCCGACGCGGTCGACAAAGCAGATTTCAGCACCACAGTGAAAACATTTGAGCGATTGCGCCGCCATTTCTAAACTCGGGGTTTGATATTGAAATTGTGCTCGGCTTCCACCCGACGAACGGTGCCGGTGGCCGAGCGCATGACGATCGAGTGAGTGCTGGCGCGGTTGTCAGACAAGGTATGAACGCCCTTGAGCAGCGGGCCGTCAGTCACGCCGGTGGCGCAAAACATCACTGAGCCGCGGGCGAGATCTTCAAGCTTAAACACTTGGTCACAGACTTTGATACCCATTTTCACCGCGCGAGCGCGTTCCTCGGCGTTGCGAAATTTCAGCCGGCCTTGAAAATCTCCTCCGAGACATTTGTTGGCGGCGGCGGTGATCACGCCCTCGGGTGCGCCTCCGATACCCAGTAATAAATCAATGCCGGAGTCGCTGGTGCAAGTGGCGATGCCCGCTGAAACGTCACCGTCGCCGATCAGGCGAATGCGGGCGCCGGTTTTGCGCACTTCATAAATCAAGTCGGCATGGCGCGGGCGATCAAGAATCACCACCGTCACATCTTCTATCGGTTTTGAGAGTGCTGCGGCAATGATCTGAATATTTTCGCGGGCGGATTTGGTGAGATCGATTTTGCCACGACCGGCAGGACCACAAGCGATTTTTTCCATGTAGGTATCCGGTGCGTGCAGAAAATTTCCGCGCTCGGCAAAAGCGATCACTGAAATCGCGCCCACGCCGCCGCTGGCACAAATGGTAGTTCCTTCGAGTGGATCGAGAGCAATGTCGATGGGTGGAGAATCGGCGCCGCGCTTGCCGACCTTCTCGCCAATGTAAAGCATGGGCGCTTCGTCGCGCTCGCCTTCGCCGATCACGACTTCGCCGTCGATGTTGACCGTATCAAACGCCTTGCGCATTGCATCCACTGCGGCTTGGTCGGCGCCTTTTTCGTCGCCACGTCCCATAAAGCGCGCGCTGGCTAGAGCCGCGGCCTCGGTGATCCTTACGAATTCGAGAGCCAGGTTTCGGTCCATGATTCTTTCTCCATCTGGTTGAGCAGTTCAGGCGCGTGGCGCACCGGGCGTAGATTCTTATTGAGGGGAATGTGTAACGTTTCCGCCTCGGCAATGCGTTCCGTGCCGATAAACATGACATATTGAAATTGAATTTTCAATCTCTGGGACCGCACCTGCAGTTCGACGCGCACCAAATCTTCAAAGCGCGCGGGCTTGAGATGCCACACTTGATGATGCAGCACCGCCAGTACATTTTCGCTCACGGGGTAATGGATTTTCGTCAGGTTCGTCGCGCGCATCCACGCCACCCGCGCCTCTTCGCAAAAGCGCAGGTAGTTGGCGTGATGTACGACTCCCATGGCGTCGGTGTCGGAGAAGGCAACGTACCGCTCATAAAAAAATTGTTTACTCAAGAGCGCGGCCTCCATGCCGAGCCAGATGCGTGAGAAACTCTTCCATGGGCAGCGTGTCTTTGTCTATTTGTGAAAGCACCAGCAAGGCCAATCCGGGCTTCGACTACAAATAGTGGAAAACCACCGAGTTTCATCGCCAGTTTTACCCGCTGATGCGCCGCTATCGGCAAAAGTCCCGGCCGCTGCGCCGCAAAACCCTTGTAGCTCAAATCGGCAAGAGGCGAAGTCTCGGCGTTGGGCCACGTCACTTGCGCCGACAGCGCGCCGATCGCCTCAGCGAGTGCCGCATTCACTTTGACGCGCGGAAAGCGGCGTTGCTCAACTGTGCTCATGGGCGGGTCCTTTCTCCTTGCAGCGATCCTCAACAAACGTGCGCAAGCCTAAGGCCATCCGCTGAAAAATCACTTCGAGGCCAAATTCCAAAAAAAACTTAGGCAATGGAAAGTGATCGTACTGGTATTGACCGGAGATGCCAACTTCACAATTGCTGGAATTGATTTCATTGAAACTAAACTTGCCGTTAAAGCCTGACAAGGGACCGCTTTCCATAAAAAAATTCACCCGTCGCGGCGGTGGCCCGTTCACGGTGACTAACTTGAGTTGCAGGCGCGCTTCGCGGGTGAACGCGGCGATGGTAAACTCAAGGCGCTGGGACTTTTCATCGTACGTCGCGTTTTTGACATAGCTACTCGAAGCCACCAGTTCCTTGGGATTTTCGGTTTGCGCGACGACGCAAGAGCAGGCGCGCTGAATTTGACCGCCGCCGCTCACACGCAAAAGCTTGTCGGGGCTCGTCACACTCACGATAATTTCGCGGTTTTGAATGCGTTCATAAACTTTGCTCTTGCTTTTCCAAAACGGCGGCGCCTCACTCGCAGTTACCAAACAAAATGTCAACCAGCAAGTAAGACATTTCAACATCTCGACTCCTCACTTTCGGGGTGCTATATCAGCTTAATGACTTCGGACATGGTGAACAAGCACAGAGCTTTGCAACGCAGTTGGCTTAAGCAGAACCTTCCTATGGTGATGACGTTCTCCCGTGCGGCGATGGCTCCGGTGATCGTGGGGATTTTGATGTCGGGTTGGGTGTGGAGCGGTCCTGTGACGGCGTTCTTGTTTATTCTCGCTTCACTCACCGATTGGCTCGACGGCTATTTGGCGCGGCGATTCCAGAGCGAGAGCAACATGGGCCGCCTGATGGATCCGATCGCCGATAAGATATTGGTGCTGGGCGCGATCATTATGCTGTTGACGATGGGGCGGGTGGATCCGGTGATGGTATTTTTGTTTTTGGGCCGCGATATTTTTGTCGGAGGCATTCGCTCGGTGGCGGCCGCGAATAATATTGTGATTGCCGCCAAGCCCTTTGGAAAATGGAAAACGGCTCTGCAAATGATGGCCATTCCGTGCCTCTTGGTTTATGAACCTATTTTTGCGGTGCCGATTGCGGACATCGGTTATTTTGCCCTGTGGGCGAGCGTGGGTTTGAGTTTGATTTCGGGCGCGGAATACACAGTCGGATACTATAAGAGCCGCGCGTAGCCTGGACGGCTAGGTTTTTTCATGGGATGAAATCCCCAACAAGGAGCCTTGGAATTTTTAATAGGAAAATGGAGATCGTTAAAACGAATCTCTGGGAAATAAAAAAATCGGGTTCGCTAAAAACCCTGGGTGGCGTGTTGGCGTTGTGCCACGTGCTACAGTTTTATTTTTGGTCGAGCGACGGCCGCCTACCGCTCAAACTGGTGCAACAGGGTTTGCCCATGTGTTGGTCGCTGATGGAAAACTGCGGCTGGCTGCATCTGCCGTTCGGTATTTTGAGCGTGATTTATTACGCCTACGCGGTTTTTGCCATTCTCGCCGCCGCAGTTTTGCTTTTAACCGAATGGGTAACATTTGGTTATTATCTTTTGCTGCTGGCCCTGTTTATGGCGGTCAATCTTTACTTCCAAGATCTGCGCCTAAGCACCAATGAGGGTTACTTTATTTTATTCGTGAGCGCGGCATATCTCTTTGTCCCCTCCAAACACCGCCTGATGCGCGGCCTGATGGTGTCCTTTTTTGTGGCGCGCGGTCTTTCTCAATGCGCCACCGATTGGCTTACCGGCAGTTGGTACATTGAGCACTTGGGGGTTCCCGCAAAACTCGGCGAGTGGTTTGCCGCCGTCAGCGTGCTGGTGAATATGCTTGGCGGAGCCGCGATGTTGTTTCGCGACGGCCGTTATTTTTGGACAGGATGGGGCAGCCTGTTTATTTATGAGTGCGGCAATCTTTTGGTCGGAGAAATTTTGGGTCCCTGTCTGGCGCTGGCCGCGCTGGTCTATGTGGCGCTCGATGAAATCGAACTACGCAAGGCTGAGCGGCAATATATTTATCAATCTTTTATTCGCCCCGAGCCTTCGTTTTTATGGGGCGGGATTCTCTTGAGCCTCTTTTGGGCCGCGCAGATTTCACCTTTTGTCTCGCTGCCCAAAATGTCAAATTTGACTTCGGTACTCAGCATTTGGACTTTGCATGCCGAAGCCGCCCATGAAGAATGTGAGCAAAAAACTTTCGCGATTTACAAGGGTCACACCGAGGAACTTGAGGTCACCCCTCAACTCGCGCGCCAACCGGCCATGTACTGCAACCCCTACTTGCGCTATTTGGATCTCAAAGCGCTGTGCAAAATTACCCATGAACGTGATCCGGATTTTGTGACAATTAGCAGTTCATTCTTGGTTCATAACTTTCGCGACAAGACTTCCAAAAGGATTTTCGAAGTGCAGGATTTTTGCAGTGCAGGTTTGACTTACAAACAGCTGGGGGTGGTCCAATGGACTATGAATCCCGGAAAGTAAAATGGTATTGGTTCTTGCTGTTTATCATTTACTGCGGCGGCGTGGCCTATGCGCTATTTCAGGGCAATCCCCTGCTCTATGCACGCAGCGAACTGCGCCACGAACTTAATCTCAGTCAGACCGGGCGGCGCCAAACGATTCCGCTCCATCCCGTGGCCCCTAAGGCGAACGGTGCCACTTTTCAGGCACGCTACGGGAGCGCCCACACGGCCATCGATCCTTTTAGCGCCCCGCGCAGCAAAAACTATCTAGAATATGAACATATCGAGGTTGACTCCCAATTTAGTGGCGGAGGTTTGCAAAACGCCACTCAAGACGCTTCGGGAATTTACCTCAGCGGGAAAAGCGCATGGGCAGAGGCTCTAGGACTCGACGGTAAAGTGCGCTGGAAATTTCGTTTTAAAAATCTGGCGCCCGAACAGAGCCTGCTTCCGGTTTTGCTGAGTGAGAGTTCGGCGTATTTGATTCATCCATCGGGTGAAGTGGTGTGCTTCGATAAACAGAGCGGCGAAATGCGCTGGCAGCTCACGCTCAAAGAGGATGTGGCCGCGCAGCCCATTATCTGGAATGAATATATACTATTGCCGACGAAGAGTTCGAGCGGCGTGCATCTGAATTTGATCCGCGCCGATAATGGCCAGGTGGGCGCCGAAGATATACACCTGGAAATCAAGCCCGGTTTTTTGCTGAGTTGGGGGCCGTCCTATAAGACGCTAATCGCCACCATCGACAACAAGGTCATCGCCATCGATCCCGGTGAATGGAAAATCGTTTGGACGATGCCCTTGACCGATCCCATTCGCGGACCGGCGGTGGTAGTGGGATCACAAATTTTCGTCGCCACACTTGGCGCCAAAATCGTCAAACTCGATGGCAGCAAAGGCGGCAAGCGAGAGTGGGAAGCCGATCTACCCAAAGCCCCGGCCAGTGCACCTGCGTTTTTACCCATTATCAATTACCTGTCGGTCATGGATACCAGTGGCGCCATCGCCATCATCGACGCCCAATTTGGCAAACTGCACTCGCACACTGTGACTGAAAATAAAAACCCGCTGGCGGAAACTTGGTCGGCGCGAATTAAGGGTCAATACATCGAAGAGTTCAAGATGGACTGGCTGCACAAGGGGTGGACGGTATGGTCGCCTTGTGGGGAAAGTCGTTTTTGCATTTACACGCCGAAAGCGGGATTGTTGGTGAATCGTGTCCAGCTCAGTGGCCGGCCGTTGACTCTGCCGTTAGCGTTGGATCATCGCTGGATTTTTCTTACTCAGACGAAGGCTGGAAAGCTCATGCTTTCCACAGTGCTCGAAGAGGGCGAGATTAAAAAACTGCGCGCGGCAGGGTCCTAAACAACTAAAAGATCGCAGGCGAAGCCGTATATCGAGGGGGTTGATCGAGTTTTCGGAGGAAGGATTTTTAATGGCATGAGGCTTACTTTTTGAAGCCGTCTATCAACTGAAAATCATGGAGCGGGAGACGGGATTCAAACCGTTAGCCTGCCACTGGCAGCCCAACCCTTTACCTTGGCAAGGCTTCGGTTTGGCAACTGACCTCCTGCCTCCTGTCTCGGTTCATAATGGGATCTGGTGAAAGTGTACATTTTCCTTGCTAAATATAGCCTTGCGCCAGAATTGGTTTACGGCCGCTCTTCCGCCAACTTGGCGGATGGCGGACAAGTGGCGGGCAAGTAACACTGGGGGCATTCCCGCCACCTTGACAGTGGCGGACAAGTGGCGGACAATGTAGCATGGATTCAAGATACCCCCACCTAAGCCGCCTGAAGATTCCCCATGAAGTCGTTCATACGAACACCCTAGTGAAATCCCTTATGCGTATCGCTGAAACTAAGCCCTTTTTGGATGAGTACCTGGGAACCCCGCAAGAAGTAAAGCTTCTGCGTAAAGCCAAAGTGCGCGCCATCACCTACTCCAATCAGATTGAGGGTAACAGTCTCGGTGAAAGCGAAGTCACAGCCGTTCTCCAAGGTAAGCGCGTGGCTGGCTCTAAGAAGGACGTTAAGGAAGTGCAGAACTATCACGAGGCCCTCGACTACGTGGAGCGCCTGATCGAAAATTCTAGACCCCTTAAAATTGCCGATATGTGCGACCTGCAGAAACTAGTGACCCAAGGATTAATCGAAGAACGGCAGTGCGGTCGCATTCGCACGATACCTGTCAGCATCGTCAATGCCGCCACAGGAGAGAAAATTGACGAGTGTCCTCAGCCGCATGAACTTAAGGATCTACTAAATGATCTCTGGCGGTGGCTGGATGACACCAAAGATATGAGCCCATTTGCCAGAGCATTTGCCTTTCATTTTATTGCAGTGTCGATACACCCTTTTGTCGATGGCAATGGCCGCACAGTGCGGCTGATGCAACATCTGCTGCTCCTGCTCGGCGGCCAGCGCCTAGCGAGGTTCGTGCCCAGTGAGACTGCCATCATGCGTGGCCGGGACCGCTACTACACGGCCATCCGCCAAAGCCGTTCTCTGGAATCATTGCACCCAATTTTAGAGTTCCTGGGCGAGTGCTTTGCTGAGTCCGCTGAAGAAGTTGTAGAAGAGGGTCGTAAACTTTTGCGTGAGAGCGCGGGCCGCACCCCAGAAGCCAGACATCGCAAGATTTTGGCGCACGCCAAAAAACAGGATGAGTTTTCCGTCCAGGATGTAATGGCATGGATGCCTGATGTTCCACGTCGCACAGTGGAGCGGGACATTTCCACGCTATTAAAAAAGCGTGTCCTTAAAGCCAAGGGCGAATCCAAAGCCAGAATCTACAGCCTCGCGAAGTGGCAGAAATAGTTTTAGCGTTTCTCTCCCCTCCGGCGATTCGAGGACAAATATGGGCGCCGCGCGAATCACTCGAAATCAGTTTCGCTGGCCGATTGTTCGGATCGACTAAAATTGTCTGCGAAACCGTCCGGCAAATTTAAACTTATTTTGTTTGTTTTTTACTCTCGAGCGGGCAATTTTAAAATGGTCTGCCCCGATGAGCACAGCAGCGTAGCGGCCGAAACGCCGGAGTCGTCAAATTTCCGAAGTCGTCGGGACCTGGTAACCTCTTTAATTCGTTCTGGTAAATAAAATTTGATTATGGAGGGGTGGATCGAAAAGGAATGGCTAGCGCGCGATCCCGGTCATCTCCATGTTTGCCCTGTGGGGCCACAATTTTTGGTTTTGACCACCTGAACTGGGCTGGATCGCTCATTCTCACGGGAAATCCGTACGATTTTTTAGTCGCCGAGAGTTCCCCTCCATGATTATGGCTGGCAGTTGTGAAGCCTTACGGACGGTTTTTTAAGGCGATCCTATCCACCAGATTTTGCCCGCCGCTCGGCAAGATATCAGTTCGATAGAATCCCGGTGCAGCTTTTAGGGTCCGTTTCTTTTTGAAAAATATTGAACTGCTCGCGCGCCAACGGAAATACATCCATCGCCAAAATCGGCCCATCGGGCCCCCAGCTCATAATTTGGGGAAATCTATTTAAACCCAATTTCTGTATCACAGACGATCCGTAGCATGTCGGAACTAAGAAATATCGTAGTCTCGCTCCTGGGGCATGCAAAAGATACTCTACGAGTACAATCTTACTGTAATCCTCTGCAAGGCCCTCCGGGGTACCATGGGACTCCCAAACGATCAGCGATACATCAGGATCTTGAAAGGCGCGAAGTAGGCCCTCCGCCGTTGTTGGCAACGGCCCCTCGACTTCGTAACCTTGTGAACTTAGCTGGCCCCAAAAACCCGACACTCGCCGCACTGATTGTTGCTGCTCTGAATTAGTCAGATTTCCGTAAAGAAAAAGTGCGCGCCCATTAGGGAACTTTGCGGTCCATTCCTCCCGAGTTAGTGGCGCAGGCGAAGGCCTCGTTCTTGCTTCCGATGTCACACTATGAACCGATAAACCGATAAGCAGGTAGGCAACAGTACAATTTAATAGATTTATGCATTTCAATTTTTTAGGCATTGTAAAGTCCACCTACCATCGGATCTTTCCCTATGTCAACGAGCGGAGTCATTTAGTTTTCGAAGTTGTCGAGACCTGGTAACCTCTTTAAATTGAGTTTTGTCGCGCTCGCAATGCCCCTGGAGGCAGGGTTATTGTTCGCCTTTGCGGTACATCCAAGTGGTTTCGATGGAATCAGGCTCGATCTTTTGAAATCGAAAGTCCGAATAGAGAGATTGCGACTGCGCCGTTCTAAGTATCCAGCCGACTTTCTGAAGTTTTGGATGCGCAAAAATGCATTACATAAAAAAATGACCAAGACCATTCTTACGCAGGTGTTCTTCAATACATACATCACTTAAAAACGCGATCGTCGTGAAATCAGTGACCGCACGAGCAAAACCAACTTGGTCGGCACCCTCGTACAATCCAAAGCAAAAGGAATGCTCGATAGTTTTCTTGACCGTATCAATAGATCTCCCTTTCGCCCAATAAGTGTTCGTCAGAAGATTCTGAGTTTTCTTTGGGCAGATGCGGGACGGGTCGTCTGACACGATAAACTGATCTCTTCGAAATTCCATACCGTTGAAAATATCTCGCGACCACCTGGTGGGGCAAGTTAAGTCCGTTCTAAAACTAAATGCCTGCGGGGGTGGCGTACAATCGGCAGGGAGCGCTATGGGGCGGACCTAGGCGTTACTGACGGGTCCGCTACTGAGGGATCAGGCAACGGCCTGCTTAATCTCACATGAGCCTGCGGCTCACCGACCTGGATGAAAGCCCGGCAGTACTTTTCGAGTTCAGGTTTTTTAGCGACAATTGAGTGGAACTGAGTTCAGGGCACAAGGACGAACTTTCTTTGGACTGCGGGTTACTCCGCGAGTTCGATTTTTAATCTGTCCGAAGGCAGGCCCAAGAGCCGACGAATGAGGTCTTAAGACTTCGCATAGCAAATTTTGAATACAGCCCTGCCTTCAGCCTTGATCACGGTTCTACTCATAAACAACGCGACACAAGGAGGTCAGCGATGGACGTTTTTCACAAACGGGCCGCAGGAATCGACGTACACAAGGATCAAATCACCGTGACCACGATGGTTGGTGAGCCTGGCGAAGAGGTGAGAATGGAGCACTTCGAATGCAGGACCTTCACGGATGATTTACGCGCCTTTGGTGAAAAACTTTTGTTTCTCGAGATCAGGGATGTCGCGATGGAGCCGACCGGGATATATTGGAAGCCAGTTTACAACGTGCTTAAGCCGATGGGCTTTCGTGTCACGCTTGCAAACGCTCGGCATATCAAGAATGTTCCTGGGCGAAAAACTGACGTCAAGGACTCTCAGTGGATTGCGCAACTCCATCGCAACGGTTTGATCCAAGCCTCTTATGTGCCGGACACAGAGTATCAACAAATGAGAACACTAACCCGCTATCGCAAGGGTCTGGTCGAGGATATTTCTCGAGTAAAAAACAGACTTCAAAAGGTTCTTGAGGATGGCAACATAAAGTTAGGTTCAGAGCTCTCCGACGTTTTTGGAAAAGGGGGTCTCGCCGTGGTGGAAGCCTTGGCTCAAGGGATCAACTCTCCAAAACAGTTGGCTGACCGAGTTCAGACCAACATTAAAAAAAGGGAGGATTTAGAAAAGTCACTAACTCATTGCCTACGCAAGGACCATGTATTTTTGATTCGTGCCTATCTCAATCAGTATCGTCAACTGCAGGGCAATTTGGATCAAGTAAATCAAGAGATCTCGGTCTATAACGAACGCCATCAGCCGCTTTTGGCAAAACTCCAAGAGGTGCCTGGGATTAGCAAAATGTTGGCGGAAGGGATTTCGGCCGAGGCCACGGCGGAGATGAAAAACTTTAAAGACGAGCGGACATTTGCCGCGTGGGCCGGTGTGGCTCCGGGTAATAACGAGTCCGCGGGTCAAAAAAAAGATCCAAGTCTCGCAAAGGTAATCCCAATCTCAAGATCTACCTGATCATGGCAGCCCTTGGTGCCAGCCGCACCAAGAACACCTTTTACCAAGCCAAGCACAACTCGCTCA
Source organism: Pseudobdellovibrionaceae bacterium (assembly GCA_025354795.1). Classification (GTDB taxonomy): domain Bacteria; phylum Bdellovibrionota; class Bdellovibrionia; order Bdellovibrionales; family UBA1609; genus JALHOQ01. The sequence goes on along the minus strand of JANXMF010000201.1, from coordinate 1,090 downwards.
GGTTTAGACTTGGCTCGTACAATAAGGCAACCGTGGCGATTGCCAACCGCATGGCTCGCGCCATTTATTTTATTATCAAAGAGGCTGAGACGCACTTTGAAGATATCGGCGCGGAGCGTGGGGACACACGGATTGCAAAGGCTGGCCGGCTTGCAAGAAAACTTAAATCCATGGGCTTTGAAGTCGAAATGAAGGACCTGGTCGCGTAGCCAGGATAGAAAAAATCATCCATCGCAGAACAGCGCCTACTGGCGCTAAGGGTGAGCTACGTTCTCCGCACGTAATTGCGAATCCATATGAAAATTGCTCGGAAATGTTCGTATGAACTTCAATCAGTGGCGATCCACTATGGTTGCAATTCTCCATTGGCAGAATTTATCAATTTTCTTTTTGCGGGAGGGGATTTTCTTGGGCATCGAATCCCTTTCGGGGCTAACAACTGAAACTCGACTAAGTGCTTGAAACTTATGGAGCGGGAGATGGGATTCAAACCGTTGGATTGTGATCTGGGGTTTCGATTTATTTGCGCCGGACTGACTAATCTTAGCGTGCCGGATCAACTATCTTTAGGGCTGGCTGATCCATTCATCAACGTCTCGGGCTGTCTGTCTGGTGGCATTTCGCATTTTCCAAAGGCTTGATCGTCTTGGATTGACTAAATCAATGTTGGATTCGACCTCCATGCAAGCTTGCAGATCGAATCGACCCAACATGGCAAACAAAACTTGATCGCGCGCACGATTTCGCTTTTCCAAGTTTTCTGAAGTGCATAGTCTAGCGGGAAAAGCTGCAACGTCTTCAACTCCCTCTATAGCGATCGTCAAGGAGTCCTTTTTGTTAATTTTCAAAATGGGCTCTGAAGATGCCAAGGGCGTCGACGAAAAGAGTGGAGACTTAGGGATGTAAAGATGCCAATCCAAACGTTCCAATCCAGTGGAAGCCTGAACCACTTTCAACCCCAATGTGATAGCATTTCTGGCCACCTAACAAAACCTCGAGAAAATTCACCCGACTTTTTGATTCCGTCGACTCAAAAACTGTAAACAAATTGTTGCAAACAACAGTTGTAAAACCATTCTGTTCATTGTGC
>JANXMF010000187.1 GCA_025354795.1 Pseudobdellovibrionaceae bacterium | reverse complement strand
GATGGCCGCAGATAAACAAATTGACTCAACAGAGGAAGCAGTTTAACAAATGAACCCGTCACTCAGCCGGTCAATCTCAACTAGCCAAGGGACAAGGTCCGGAATCAAAACTGGTGCAAAAAATCCTCGCGCTCACGCGGTTGAGCCGCTTGGTAGTAACTCGAAGACTCGGGTAAGATTTTATCATTAAGATTGGTTCGTATGCGCAAACCGCGTCGGATAAGACCCACCGGGGTGACGACTAAAATAAAAAGCGGAAAAAGCACAAACCATCGTTGCAGACGATCAATCCAAATCATAGCGTATTTTCTCAACTGTGTTCGAGTTTTGGCAACTTTTTTTGAGGATAAAATTTTCTAGAACAAGGGTGTCAATGTCTGTGTTCAGAAAGCATCGGTATGCATCGCTCGGAGTGCAAACAATCGGCTCGCCGCGCACGTTAAATGACGTGTTGATCAGGACTCCGCACCCGGTTGCGAACCAAAATTGACGAAGCAGGGCATGGAATCGTGAATTCGTTTGTGGATGCGTCGTTTGCACGCGAGCAGAACCGTCGATGTGGGTTACAGCGGGAATTTCTGGCCTTTTATTGTCTAAAGTTTGCGCGGTGAATGACATATAGGGACTGTCGCTTTTCAAATCAAAATAGTTTTCAGTCATTTCCCTTAAAACTGTTGGGGCGAACGGACGAAAAGTTTCGCGTCGCTTAACTTTATGGTTGAGAATCGATTGCATGGCCTGCGATCGTGGATCAGCCAAGATACTGCGGGCTCCTAACGCTCGAGGACCGAACTCCATTCGTCCATAAAACCAACCCACCACCTTTTGTTTAATTAAATCGTCAACGACGCGTTGTAAAAGCAAGGTTTCATCTTCAATCAATTCGAAAGAGGCATTGACCGACGCGAGGTACTGCTCAATTTCCTCGGCATTAAATTGTGGACCCAGAAAAGCTCCAGACATTGAATCAGCATCCAGAGTTTTAAGCCGGTCTTGGCGAAAATATTTATGCCATGAGGCGTAGGCGCACCCAACGGCCCCTCCTGCGTCGCCTGGAGCAGGTTGAACCCAGACTGTTTTGAACGATGACCGGCTAAGTACTTTTGAATTTGCTACACAATTTAGTGCGACTCCGCCGGCTAGACATAAATTTTCACAACCCGTGTCGCGATGAAGTTTGTTTGCCAAACGGATCATTACATCGTTAACCACGACCTGTATAGAATGAGCCAAATCGCAATGCTTTTGGGTGATTGCAGATTCAGCTTGGCGTACTTCGCCATCAAATAATTTCGCAAACCTTCTGTTCGTCATCTTCAATCCCGCGCAGTACGAGAAATACGTCATGTTGAGCCGAAACGAACCATCTGGCTTAACGTCAATGAGATGGTCGACAATTTTATTCACGTAGGTCGGTTTTCCATAAGGAGCGAGGCCCATCAATTTAAACTCTCCCGAGTTCACCTTAAATCCGAGATATTCAGTCATTGCAGAGTAGAGCAGTCCGATGGAGTGAGGAAATTTGATTGTCCACAGTGGCGTCAGCTCTGAACCCTGACCCATCCAACCTGTTGTTGTCGACCACTCGCCTACGCCATCCAGGCAAAGAACGGCGCTTTCGTTAAAGGGTGAAGGGTAAAATGCCGATGCAGCATGTGATTCATGGTGCTCGCAGAAAAGCATTTTGGGCAGGCGAAATGGTTTCGAGGATAAGAAGCCGCTCAGGTGCCTTTCTAAATTTTGTCGCATGAAAATTTTTTGTTTTAACCACAGTGGAATAGCGTAGGAAAATGACTGCCATCCTTGAGGGGCATAATGAAGGTAGGTCTCAAGGATGCGGTCGAACGTTAGGATAGGTTTATCATAGTATACAACCGCATCGAGTCGCTCTAAGCCTGCGCCCCATTCTCGTAAGCAATATTTGGCCGCTTGCGTAGGAAACGATGAATCGTGGCGCTTTCGCGTGAACCGCTCTTCTTGGGCTGCTGCCACCAGCTTGCCATCGACCAAAAGTGCGGCCGCCGAATCATGATAAAATGCAGAGATACCTAAAATTCCACGCATCTAATAACGCTACCAATAAATTTGCGATTCTAATAGCAGAGAATGAGTTGGTCGCTATCATTTATTGTATTTGAGATTGAAAAAGGTCAGGTCTTTTTAATTCTAGCGTCTGCAATAGGTTTTCGGCTATCGTGAGATGTCCTAAATATGTCATGTGGCCAAAATCGCCTGCGAAATAGTCAGTAAATACCTCACCGGGTAAATTTGATTTTAATAATTCAGTAAAGTTTTCTTCATTACTAACGAAAACAACATCTTTAAACTCCATCAGCATCTCTGCGGCGTGGGGCTGAGGTAAATTGCGCAGCGTTTGGCTAAAGTTCTGGTCTAAGACGGGACCTTGATTCGAAAAAAAAGAGCGCAATAGATGGATGCTCACCAGGGGATATTGCATCGCTATATAAGTTGCTTTGATTTCGCGGCTCAGTCGCGCAAGGTTCTGGTAATTGCTTTTTGTAATTTCGATGGCTGATTCGTTGCCGGCCAAAAATTGATAGCGATCAAGAACACGTTCGATTTCCTTATTCGTGACACCGCCAGATGGATCACGACAGCTCGCGAGGAGACTGAGGAGAGTCTGATTGAGTTTTACGCCTGAGCTGTCAATGGCGATAATTTTTTTCTGACAAGCGCGGAAGTCGCCAACTATTAAGGTGGCTTTGCTATAAAAAAGTACGGTCTGCAAACAGTTCGGGCGCAGTTTTTCTGCTGCCGCGAAAAATTTCAGAGCAATTTTGGGAGCGCTCCGAAATTTCACGTCGTACGCTGGAAAACCGTCGAGGAAAACTCGTCCAGTGCTGTATAAGATAGCCACCTGTGTTTCTTCGCGCGGCCGGCGATATAAATTTAAGACCGCAGCGACAGGGTCAGCGACCTCATTTTTGAGAATTTTTTTGATAATATGACGAGCTGGAATAAAATCCGGAGCATTTAAACGACAAGAATAAAAATCTTTACTTCTGTGCAGTGTTTTTCCCTGCAGAAGTGCTGCGGCCAACCTATACACTTTCGAGTGGAAAATAAAATGCTGAATCGTACCTTCACTTTTCAGTTGAAGTGAGTTCCGATCATTAATGCCCATCATACTGATAATGATATCGATGTGTTGTTCACTTGCAAAATGCCGTGCTTCCGCCAATAAATTAGAGGATTCGCTGCCCGGTATTCCTCGGTTTATGACTTCCACCGGCCTCTGTGTTTTTTCTTGCAGCAAGTGTTGCAATATCCCGGGCCAAGCCCGGTTATATCCACCAGCTATCATCGCCGAGGTCGTGGACTCTCCCAGCACTAAGATACGGATGGCATCTTGCGGGAGTGGAGAGGTCTTTATTGAGCTATCGTTTACGTATTTTGCAACGATTGAAGTCGTGCGCAAGGTCACTTCTAGAATGCCAATAACTAAGGTTATAAAGAATAAATGTTTGGCTAAAAAGGTAAAGGTTGCAAGCGGTCCTTTTACACATACGCGGCGTATACTCGATAGGAGACCTAGTGTCATCGCGATTCACCGTCATGCAGAGTATTGAATTGCCGAATGAGAGCTTGTGTCTGGATTTGAGCGTGCATGTCAACCCTCCGCCCTTTTGCCTTTGCCGAGCACCAGAGGCTTCACCACTTTCACCACAAATTCGGTGTCGGTGAAGGCTTTTTGCGCGTCGTCTTCCTTATAAAACTCGGAAGGAGTAAGATCTTCCGTGCCATAAAATGCAAGCTCGCGATCCCGCCGCATGCGCCGCGAAATTTCGATCAATTGGCTGAGATCCTTCAGCACAGCTTTGGGAAGCAGTGATTTGTGCGCTATAAATATATCCGATACGTCGTGGACGCGCGGCACTTCAATATTCGCGGTTCGCAGCAGAGACTTCAGCGCCAACTCCACGCACTCTTGCGCTTCGCGGACCACATCGGCCCAGGCTTGCACTTTTATGAGCGCCTTTAGGGCAAAAATACGCTTCTCGGCACGGGTGATGTAATCTTCAGCTAGTTTTTGGTTGCGCAAGTGGCTTCCTTCTTACCCAGTAGGGTTGTCCGTGAGTTAAATAGCGTTGAAACGCTCCATTTGCAATTTCATAACGAATGCCCAATAAGCACTTGCGGATTTCGCCCGTACGATCCAAAAGTATTTCAGCTTCGAGCGCCAATTCCAACCAGTAATTGGAGGCATGATCGGGCGAGGACGGTAAGTGTGCGACACTCAAAAAAATTTTGCGATCCGGAAGCTCCAGCGCATCGACTTGATTATAAACTTTGCGGTCCACCTTCACTTCCGTCGGAGCAACAATTAACCAGTCAACGTCGGAAGAACTCACCTGCTCGCCGCGAACTACCGAACCATAAAGGAGAACCCCGAGCGGCTCGAAGCTCAGTGCCTCCAAAAACGTGAAAGCCGTTGCAGTATTGTTTTGAGCCAAGCGCTGCAAGCAAATTGAATTCAAAGACACTCCATGTTTTCTCGCTTCGTTGCGGAGTTGTTGATGCAGCTGTGAGGTCGTGCGGATTACAAATTTTCCAGAAACGGACATACTGTATAGTACTATAGTACTATCATCATTTCAATATGAATAAATTCTAATATTTTCGTATATTTAACCGATGTTTTCGTATCCTCTCATAAACCGGTGATGATTTTTTAAGACGGTGCGGCAGCTGCGCGCACTAGTAGGCCCAGGTTTTGTATTT
>JANXMF010000184.1 GCA_025354795.1 Pseudobdellovibrionaceae bacterium | reverse complement strand
CGACACCTCGTACACAACGCCTAGAAGCTATCACGTATACAAGGTTTAGGCTGTTCCCCGTTCGCTCGCCACTACTGGGGGAATCTCGGTTGATTTCTTTTCCTAAGGGTACTGAGATGTTTCACTTCCCCTCGTTCGCTCGACACAACTATGTATTCATCGTGTCGTACCAGTTATACTGGTGGGTTTCCCCATTCGGAAATCTTCGGATCAAAGTGTGTGTGCCACTCCCCGAAGCTTATCGCAGCTTACCACGTCCTTCATAGCTTCCTAGTGCCTAGGCATTCACCGTAAGCTCTTAATAGCTTCAAAAAATCAAAATCTGCTTTGCTAAGAATTACTTAAGTCGAACTCAAACACCCGTGAAGGCATTAGAATCTCGGCTCACATCGTTCTAGGCAAAACTTAATCGTTAAAATAATCTAAGATTTGAACTCAAATCGTTACTTGCCTTTACAATATGCTATTCAATTTTCAAAGAACTACTAAACTAAATAACTTTGCTTCGTCGGCCCTGAGTTTTTGGTGGGCCTGAGAAGACTTGAACTTCTGACCCCACGCTTATCAAGCGTGTGCTCTAACCAACTGAGCTACAGGCCCTCAGGCCTTCACTCTTTCAAAACTAAACAGCTAGCAAAATGTTTTAGGTATGACCTTAGAAGTCTTCGATGAACCTTAGACAAACCGAAGTTCGACTTGGGAGCTCATCATACTAACTCCTTAGAAAGGAGGTGATCCAGCCGCAGGTTCCCCTACGGCTACCTTGTTACGACTTCACCCCAATCATCGTTCCTACCTTGGGCGTCTGTCTCCTTACGGTTAACGCAACGACTTCTGGTAGGCACAACTTTCATGGTGTGACGGGCGGTGTGTACAAGGCCCGGGAACGTATTCACCGCGGCGTTCTGATCCGCGATTACTAGCGATTCCAGCTTCACGAAGTCGAGTTGCAGACTTCGATCCGAACTTAGATAGGTTTTATGGGATTTGCTCCAGTTTGCACTCTTGCTTCCCTTTGTACCTACCATTGTAGCACGTGTGTGGCCCCGGATATAAAGGCCATGAGGACTTGACGTCATCCCCACCTTCCTCCGACTTAACGTCGGCAGTCTGTCTAGAGTGCCCAACTGAATGCTGGCAACTAAACATAGGGGTTGCGCTCGTTGCGGGACTTAACCCAACATCTCACGACACGAGCTGACGACAGCCATGCAGCACCTGTGATTCGGCCCTTGCGGGCGAGGACATCTCTGCCACTCTTCCAAATCATGTCAAACCCGGGTAAGGTTCTTCGCGTTGCATCGAATTAAACCACATGCTCCACCGCTTGTGCGGGCCCCCGTCAATTTCTTTGAGTTTTAACCTTGCGGCCGTACTCCCCAGGCGGGACACTTAACGCGTTAGCTTCGGCACTGAAGGGGTCAATACCTCCAACACCAAGTGTCCATCGTTTATGGCGTGGACTACCAGGGTATCTAATCCTGTTTGATCCCCACGCTTTCGGGTCTCAGCGTCAATGTTGGGCCAGGTAGCCGCCTTCGCCACCGGTGTTCCTCCAGATATCTACGTATTTCACCACTACACCTGGAATTCCACTACCCTCTCCCACATTCAAGCTCTGCAGTATCAAAAGCACTTCCCGAGTTGAGCTCGGGGCTTTCACTCCTGACTTATAGAGCCGCCTACACCCGCTTTACGCCCAATGATTCCGAACAACGCTTGGACCCCTCGTCTTACCGCGGCTGCTGGCACGAAGTTAGCCGGTCCTTTCTCCTCAGGTACAATCACTTTCTTTTTCCCTGAGAACAGAGCTTTACAACCCGAAGGCCTTCGTCACTCACGCGGCGTCGCTGCATCAGACTTTCGTCCATTGTGCAATATTCCCTACTGCTGCCTCCCGTAGGAGTCTGGGCCGTGTCTCAGTCCCAGTGTGGCTGGCCGTCCTCTCAGACCAGCTACCGATCGAAGCCTTGGTGAGCTTTTACCTCACCAACTAGCTAATCGGGCGCAGACTCATCTCCAGGCGACTTTCGCCTTTAACCCCTTTACCCAAAGGCATTGTGGTCTTATGCGGTATTAGCCAGTCTTTCGACTGGTTATTCCCCACCTAGAGGAAGATTATCCACGCGTTACTCACCCGTACGCCACTAGTACAATACCCGAAGGTACTTCCTCGTTCGACTTGCATGTATTAGGCACGCCGCCAGCGTTTGTTCTGAGCCAGAATCAAACTCTTCAATTAAAATTCTTTTCCGATGGGAGCTCACCTAAGCGAGTGCCCAACATCAAATATTTCAAAATTCGACTTTGTTCTAGCGTCAATACTCATTGTTTTCTTGCGAATACTTATGAATTTGGCCGCTATCAAAGATTAACAAAATTGCCCTTATAGATTCGATTTCTCGATCCTACTTGGGACCCAATAAACCATGATAGCTAGCTATTTAGTTTTCAAAGAGCAAAAGATATTGAGAACTGAGGTTTGTATCGAAGGAGGGGGGTGCCGTCAATGGCGTTTATATTTTTATTAGAAATAATTTATTTTTACGCTAACGGTCTTAAAACTGATTGATTTTTGGGCGTGGGCGCGAGTGATAGGCGCCGCATTTGTCATGCTCGGGCGCCTCGGGTACTGAGCGGCCGACGAATTTTTGATTCTCCCCAGGTTGATGCTGATATGGCATGGTGACCTACCATGGATATAGCAACATCTCCGCCCAAAGTCCTTTTAATTGGAATTCAGCTAGCGAAAATCACTGATATTGAGATGCAGGATTCATTGCGCGAGCTCAAGCGACTAGTCGATACGCTCGGGTATTCCGTCATTGGCTCGCTCACGCAGAAGCGTAGCTCAACGTCAGAAGCGCTGGTGGTAGGGGAAGGTAAACTGCGTGAAATCGCGCAGTGGACCGGTGGGCCCGGTGAAGTCGCCAAGGTTGTTGTGCGCAAAAAGAGTAAGGCGGCCGAGCGTTTTGATGAGATCGATGAGGAAGAGTTGGAGGAGGAAACTGCGGTTCCCCCCGTGGAGGCACGGGCTGAGATTGTGATCTTTGATTGCGAATTGAGTCCCTCGCAGTTACGCAACCTCGAGTCGGCTTTGGCGGTTACGGTGCTCGATCGCACTGGGGTCATCATCGAGATCTTTTCGCGACACGCGCGCACCCGCGCGGCGCGGTTGCAGGTGGAAATTGCACGCTTGACTTATCTGGCTCCACGCATTCGCGAGACCGGAGGGGGCGAGGACCGTCAGGGTGGTGGCATTGGTGGGAAGGGTGCCGGCGAGAGCTCCAGTGAACTCGATCGTCGTCATATCCGCGACCGTATTAAAGAATTAAAAGTGGAATTGGAGAATGTGCAAGCGGAGAGCGCGCTTCGCCGCAATCGCCGTGTTGGTGAGAATTCAGTGGCCCTCGTAGGTTACACAAATGCGGGCAAATCCTCGTTGATGCGGGCGATGACCGGAAGCGAAGTGTTGGTAGCCGACAAGCTCTTTGCGACGCTGGATACGACCGTGCGTCCATTGCACCCACTTACGGTTCCACGCATTTTGTTGAGCGATACGGTGGGATTTATTAAACAATTGCCACACGATTTAGTGGCGTCGTTTCGCTCTACTTTGGAAGAAGCCTTGAATGCCAATTTGCTATTGTTTTTGGTGGATGCGGCGGACAGTACATTTCGGGAGCAGTTGGCGGTCACTCGCCAGGTACTGGGGGAAATTGGCGCGCTGGAATTGCCATGCCGCTTAATCCTGAACAAGTGTGATCGGTTGAGTGAGGCTCAGAAGGCGGCTTTGCGGCTGGAATTTCCTGAGGCAATTTTGCTTTCCACGCGTGACAAAAAGGATCTGGCGGGACTGCGAGAGGTGTTGTTGAGATTTTTTGAGGACGGCATGGATGAAGAGCGACTGGTAGTGCCGTACCATGTGCAAGGCGCCATTGGCGAGATTCGCCGGCTGATGCGTGTGCTGGATGAAAGTTATGATGAAAGTGGAGTGACCTTGCGGGTGCGGGCGCGCAAAGAAGATCTGGCGCGCGTGCGCGAGCGGTTTCAGCTAGACTGAGGTTTTTGGGCGGAGGACTCATCACGCGGCTTAAAAATATAAATGTAGCTCCTGAACAATGCCCAGGATCTCAACTCAAATATTTGATTTTGACGTCGTTAAATCCAGCTGAGGCCGCTTGCCATCCTGTCGACGTTGCCAAGGCCGCTAACTCAGGTGAAACACCGCGTGACGTGAGAGAGTTGAAATCAGTCAGATTGTCGCCCCACTGCCAATTTCCAATGATCTCGGTGGCGCGACTTCCAAATATCATCATATTCCAGTTGAAAACAATGTAAAGTTTTCTTGTCTAGAATTTTGGTGGAGGCAACAGGGATCGAACCTGCGACCTTCTGAATGCAAATCAGATGCTCTCCCAACTGAGCTATGCCCCCACGCAGACTAGGTCCTAAAATGAACTAAGTAGGGGGACGCAGTCAAGGGCTAAGCCAATGTTGTTGCGCACAATCAGGCGCTAGCTCGCGTCTGACGGCCCAGGCCTTGGAGCCAGAGGCGCTCGGGAGTGATGTCGAAGCCCACGGCTTCAGCACCGCGTAGCACGGAGTCGAAAACCTTTTTGAGCACGTCGACTTCGTCAGAATGAGCGGGATCGGTGGTGAGTGAGTCCTCGATGGCTTCCACTACAGAGAGGAGATCGGGGGTAGTGACAACCTTCGGTAACTTGGTGAGATCAAGGCCGCGGCTGGGGACGGGCTTGAAACCGATGAGGTTGTCGGTCAAGAGAATTTTTTTGCCGGTGGCGAAATTGATTTGCAGGAACACGTGGCCATCGGAGTCGATGCGCGAAATGACTTCGTCGAGATCGGCGATGGGGAAGGCGATGCCTTTGCCGTCGGTGTTTTGGGAAATCTGAATATTAGCCTGGTCGGCGCCGCGCGACCGAAGTCCAGCGCTTTTGGCTACAAAATCTTTTATCTGTAGCACCTGGTCAGTCTTTAAATTTGGGTCCGGAAACTGGTTCAAACTTCCCCCGTCTATTGTACATCTCTCCATCGACCCCTTAAAAAGAAGACTTGAGCCATACAGCCGATTTTTAGAGCATTGTCCTGTATCAATCGGGCGCGATGCAGGAAAATGGCTTCAGTTCGAGACACTTTGTTGCACAAGCTGCAAAAGGTGTTTAGAAAATAGACGGAGGTAAAATATGTTGGTCAGCAGGTGGCAGGCTCCGCATTTGCCCACTCGGCAACAGATGATGCTTATGCTTGAGAGCGAAGGTCTGGAACCTCAGGAGGAAAGTATCGACAGCGGCGGTCAAGTCACGGACCATCGTCACCCATTTGACGAAGTGCGGATTGTAGCTTGCGGGCAACTGTTGTTGGATATTGCCGGCAATCGGCTTTTGCTACGCGCGGGGGATCGCATTTTGATTCCGGCCAATACCCGGCATACGAAGAAGGCCGATGGCGATGAAACATGTGTTTGTATTTATGCCATGAAGGCCGACTAAGAATCCGAATTGCGATTTTTCATCCAGTCCAGATATTGCTCCATGGTTTTCTCAAATCCCCGTCCGGTGGGTTCATAAAAGATTTCTTGGTTTATCTCCGTGGGCAAGAATTCCATTTTCTGCCAACCGGTTTCTCCGTCGTGAGCGTAACGGTAGCCGTCGCCATACCCGAGCTGTTTGGTTAAAGCGGTGCGGGCCGAACGCAAGGCTTTAGGGATAGGCAGGTTGCCGGTTTTTTGGACGTTGGCTTGGGCCTTTTTTAGCGCCAGGTAAGAGGCGTTCGATTTCGGCGCGCACGAGAGGTAGGTAGTCACTTGCGCGAGGGTGATGGCGGCTTCGGGCATCCCGACCAATTCTACGGCTTGAAGGGCTGAGACCGCAACGGTTAAGCCGCGGGGATCGGCGTTGCCAATGTCTTCGGACGCTAGTACCACTAGGCGGCGAGCGATAAACACCGGGTCCTCTCCGCCCGCGAGCATGCGTGCGAGATAATAAATCGATGCTTGGGGGTCACTTCCGCGCACGGATTTTATAAAGGCGGAAATGGTGTCATAGTGTTCGTCGCCCTTTTTGTCATAGCGGAGGCTGGGTTGTTGTAAAACGGTGGCGATGGCTTCGGGTGGAAATGGTGGTGCCTGGAGCTGGGAATGGGCGGCCAAAGCTTCAAGGGCTGAAAGTAGTTTGCGGGCATCACCGTCGACGTGTTCAAATAATGATTGTTTACCTGGGGCGGTTAGCAGCGATTGTGGGTCAAGTCCCAATTCGACACAGCCGCGAGTGAAAATGCTGCGTAGATCATCTGGCCCCAGGCGGCTAAGCACCACCACGCGTGCGCGACTAAGCAAGGCTGAGTTGAGTTCGTAGCTGGGATTCTCAGTGGTAGCGCCGATGAGGGTGAAATCACCAGCTTCGGTAAATGGCAAAAGCACGTCTTGTTGGGCGCGGTTGAGACGGTGAATTTCATCGATGAAGATTAAAGTTTCGCCCAATCCTTGAATTTTCCGCTCGTGGGCCGCCGCTCCGAGTTCGCGGATTTCTTTCGCGCCGGTTTCCACCGCGTGCAGATTGAGAAATTGGGCGTTGGAATGGGTCGCTAGAATACGCGCCAGGGTCGTCTTGCCACATCCGGGCGGGCCCCACAGAATAATATTGGGTAAGGCCCGGCCTCCTTGCAAAAAAGGTGCGAGGGCCTTTAATACGTCCTTTTGGCCGGAGAATTCTTGCCATATTTTGGGACGCAATTTTTCGGCTAGGGGAAGTTGAGCAGGCCTTACGCTCTCAAACAAATTCATGACGAAAGACTAGCGCCCATCGCATTTTAAGGCAAGGCAGTGTCCAAATTTTGTGAAATATGGAGATAATCATATATTATATACTCTGGGCCGGAGGCTTCGTTTTATGCATCAGTGGATTCGAATTGTTGCGCTTGGATTTTTGGCTTCGACACTGCTTCAATGCGGAAAGCATGGCCGCTCTCAAAAGGTAAAAATAACCGTCACTCCTGGGCAGCCAAGGGTGTTTAATGTGAACGGCGCTTACAGCAACAATGGTACAGTGGTCGAGGTGCCTGCTCCGTATTTTTCCGCTTCGATGGCCATCAACAATGAATCGGATACCCCGATCACCATAGTCGGCGTGCGCTTTGAAGTGACGAGTACCGATGCCCAAGGAACACCAAGCACCAAAAAGGTAAGCTTTAATGCTGCGTCCCTCAGCTATTCCATACCCGCGACGGGTGGCGGGGTGACCACAACTTGTAACTACGATGACTTTGGTCAATTTGACCCAGGTGGAAGTGCGTTAGACCTTAGGAAATACAATGACGGACCGCTCTTCGCCGAACCCAACTCGAGCAGCACGGCCGGATGCCCAACCAAGGGAGCAACTTTTTATGTCGGTGGCTTGACCCCGGGCCTGTCTCCAAATTCCTTTTCCTATAGCGTCAAGGTGGAGCCTATTGGATTCTTCGGCGCCCGCGGAAATCCAGAAGACCGATTCTATGGTTTCAGTACGATCTACGCACACTAGTGTAGTTTAATTCGCGGAGGTCTCATGCCCCGTCATGGAATCCGCGGATAAAATCCTTGGGGTCATGAAAATTAGCAATTCGTTTTTCGCGCGAGTGACCGTGCGGTTCTTAAATAGCCAACCTAGAATCGGAATACTCATCAGGCCCGGGACGCCATTGGTCGCTTCCAATTCCTCATTGGTGTAGATGCCGCCGATCACCGCGGTCTGGCCATTGCGCACGAGCACTTTGGTAGTGGCCTTGCGCGAGTTGACCGGGCGCGATTGGGTTTCCTGGTCGACGACCGCTCCGAGAAATTCGCGTTTAACTTCGAGATCCATAATCACGCCACCATCGGCGGTAATTTGCGGGGTGACCGAGAGTTCCAGGGAAAACTGCGTGCGCTTTTCAGTTTTTTGGACCACCAGCGAGCCCGGCGTTATATTACTGAGAATGGCAACGTTTTCACCTTGCTGAATGATGGTGGACTTTTCACGATTGATGGTGGAGATGCGGGGCGCGGAAATTACTTTAGCTAGCGAATCATGCTCCGCTAAGGCCAAAGTGGCGGTCAGGTTTCCGAACACGTCGAGTACGCCCACATTCATGTTCAAGCGAAAGGGTTGGGCGGAAGCGAAGCTCGCGCTCAGTGGATTCGAGCTGAATGAGCCGCTCAGATCAATCGGTGCTCCCTCAGCCCCGGCTCCTGGACTTAGGTGAACCGGTGAGCCGTTGGCGCCCCACTGAACGCCAATGAAGTTCTCGAAGTTTTCCACCGCTTCCACAATTTTACTTTCAATCGATACCTGCATTGGGGGAATGTCTAAAGTCTTAATCAGCTTGTTGACGCGGTCCACGACTTCACCTTTGTCGGTGACGATCAGCGTACTGCTGCGCTTGTCGGAAACAACTTTGCCATCTTTGGATAAAAAGGGCGCGACGGATTTAAGCAACTCTTCAAGTGAGGAGTAGCTGACAGGAATGACCTGGACGATCGCCGGCACAATATTTTTCTGGGCCTCAATGATTTTACTCGAAATGTCGGCTTCGGATTCGAGTGACTTGAGCGTGCTGATGCGTAAAACATTTCCTTGGCGAACGTAGCCCAACGAGCGTGAGCGCATCACCGTCACCAACGCTTGGTCCCAGGGAATGCGGCGCAGTTTGAGTGAGATTTTTCCGCTAACGTTGTCGGACATAACGATATTGGCGCCGCTCTCTTCCGCTAAGAAATTGATCACGTCGCGAATATCGGCGTCTTTGACCTGCAAGGAAATGGCGCGGCCGTAAAATTTTTGATTGCCGGTCAGGAATTCATCAAGGGACTTTGCCGAAAGCGAGTTCTCATGCATTGCCGACGTGTCTGATCCCACAGGCTGCGGAGTGGCTTCACGCGCAGCTACGGGCGCCACACGGGCCGCGGGCGGGACCAAAACCAATGACGTGCCTTCTTGTTCAACGATGGGCTCGCCGGAACCCGCCGTTAGCTGCACCACCACCCGCGCGGTTTTTGAACCGGCGCCCTGGTAAGCATTGATGCTGCCAAAGCGCGAGCCGAATTCCTTCATGTTGTAAGGGCGCTGGAGCGAGGCTGGCAACTCCACGTCGGCAATTTCCACAATGAACTGTTGGGTGGAGGCATTCATACGGGTTTTGTAAACAACCGGCTTGGTGGTCTCGATCACAACGGTTCCGCCATTTGAATTGGAGAGGTAGCGAATGTCGCGAATTTTTGCCAATTCAGGTGCCTGTACCTGCACGGGAGCGACAGGCGCGGCTTCCACAAAGGGGGTGGGCGTGTCCGCGGGCGCGGCTTCGACAGCGGCTGGCGGATCGTCGAAATCCTTTTCGGAGAGTTCGGCTTCGGCTTTGTCCTCCGGCGGCGGAGCCGGGGACTCAAGTTCTGCGAGTGGCTCTGCCGTCTTCTCAGGCTCGACTAGAGCGGCGGGTGCATCGGCGTTGTCAAGATCGGTTTCTAGTGATTCTTCTCCGCCGCCGCTGGCTTTGTCACCGCCCGCGGCGGAAAGTTGGGCTTCATCGATGGCGCCGGAAGTGGCTTCGCCTCCACTCGCAGGTTGATCAGAATCGGTTTCTTCGGTGGTGCAGGAAACTACTCCTAGCAAAGAAATCTGCAATATTAAAAGTGTTAAAAAGAAGCGTATCATCCGTGACACCTCCGGAGCTGAAGTTTCTGCAATCTCAATTAAATCACACTCAGCGAAAGGTTGCGAAGGACTCTTCATTTATAGTTTAGCTGAAGGGCTTTGCGGCTGACAAAGGTCGAGTCGGGGTTATTTTGTTGGCTTCTTAATTCCAGCTTTATCAGCGGCGATGGCCGCCGTGCCACGATAACGGAAAGCCACGATATCGGCCGTCATGTGAAGAACTGGTGACTCCTCACCCTTGGCCTCTTTAGTTACTGTCATGTTGAACTGTCGCACAATTAGGATTTGATTGATCTTGGTGAGATTGGAAAGAAAGATCATGTGCTGTAAGAACGTGCCGCTCAAATCGATCGCTACGGACAGTTCTTCGAATTCATTGGCGACTTTGGAAATCTCAGCTTTGCCGGGAACGATTCCTGAAAGCGACGAGCCCGCCACTTTGGCTTCATTGGAAATAATTTTCATTAGATTGGGAATGCCGAAGTGTTCGGGAATCACTCCCAGCAACTTGCCGATCGTTGTGCCGATTTCGGCCGCAGCCTTTTTATAAACCGCCGCGCGATCCAACTTTTCCTGATCGAGCTTGATTTGTTTTTGCAACTCGTTGTTCTGATTTTGCAGTTGGTTGATCGAGGTGGTTACCGTTCCGCCGGAATCGTACAAAATGAAATAATAAACCGCGGCGATAGCGACGCCGATGAGCAGGGCGCGACCGACCGACAGGCGTTTTAAAAATTCACCGGCGTTCATTATTCTCCACTTCGGCGGTAAACAAAAAGTCACGCACATTCGCGGTCTTGTTGACCGGAATCTCAACATTTTTGACCACGATGACGTCCATGAGAAATGTACTATCTTCCAGTTTCTTTACGAATTCGATCAAATCGTCGGTAGCGACCGCGTGCCCGGTGATTTGAAAGTGACCCGCGCCCATGTGATCTTTTTCGGACTCGTAAACCACCGACTTGAGCCATACCTTTTCAGGAATCGTGCTTTGCATATAGTCCAGGGTCTTCACTTCGCGCAGGCGAAGTTTTGACAAAAACTTTAGCAGCCTCAGTTTGTCTTCGAGTTCCTTCGCCTGTACTTCCACATCTTTGACCTTTTCAACGTCGGCCTTCTTCCCCGCGGCCTCGGCTAGGCGTTTAGCCACTTGCGCCTTCGACCGCATTTGCTCTTCTTGCAAGCCACGCATGTTTTGGCTTTCATACATCATCAAGCCGGCGGTAAAGAGAATTAAAAAAGCAATTTTGACTACGGCCTCGCGCGGGCTGTCGCCACTGTGATTAATTTGCACATTTGCGGCCTGGGCGGTGTCTTCGGCGCGATTGCGTATAAGGTTGACCTTAATCACGCGTCACCTATCGTACGCATGCCTAGGCCAACCGCAGTTGCCGCGAAATCGCGAATCTCATGGACGAAACTCGTACTCATGGTTTTGGCGTTCAGATTGACCGCGCGAAATGGATCGAAAGCCTGGAAGTTTAGTTTGGTGTGCTGACTGAGGAATGTGACTAAACCCATGGTGCGCGAAGCGCCGCCGGTAATGAAACACTGCTTGACCGGCAGACCGGGCGTGGTGTTGGCGAAGAAATCGAGGCTTCCGACAATTTCCTCGCCGATCAGTTCGTGGCTATTCTGAATCAATTTGCCCACTTCTTCGGGCGCGGCCTGACCGGTGCACGCCGACATTTTCATGGCCTCGGCTTCTTCCATGCTAATGCCCATACCTTTGTGGATCTCATTGGTATAGGTGATTCCGCCCACTGGAAGATCACGGCAAAACACAATCTCGCCGTTTTCAATAATCACGAAGTTGGTGAACGAGGCACCCATATTCAGCAGTGCCACGGTCTGACCCTTTTGCGCGCCCCAATTGTTCAAGTAGCAGTTTGCGAAGGCAAATCCGCACACGTCGATCACCGAGCAATTGAGTCCGGCGCTTTGGATGATATCTTGATAAAGCAAAGCGATATCGGTACGAGCGGCCACTAGTAAGATGTCCATGTTTTCGGGACTGGTTTGAAAATTCTTGAGAATTTGGAAATCGATATTCACTTCGTTGATGTCGAAGGGAATGTATTGTTCCGCTTCCCAACGAATCTGCCCGCTGACCAATTTGTCATCCATGTGCGGAATAGTGATGCGCTTGGTGATCACTGAAGTACCCCACATACCCGTGGCGCAGGCAGTGCGTTTGCTACCCATGTTGCGCAACATGGTTTTGATGGTCGCGGAGATCGACGCGGGATCGGCGAACTCGCCACTCACGATGGAACGCGGAGGCGTGGGTTCGATGGCGAAGTTGACTAAGGTCGATCCTTTGCGGGAATAGTCGACTTCCGCCAATTTGATATTGACCGTGCCAATGTCGAGCCCGATCAATTTTTTGGATTGAAAAAACATGAGTGTGTCGCCCCGAGCCGCAAGTAAGCCCTTAATACCTATATAAAATTAAAGCGAAATCAAAAATTGTTGTCAATTGACCGGGACGAAGGACGGAAGAAACAGACCTATGTACCAAAGCCCAATGCGGTCGGCACCCAGCATAAACGCGACTGCCGCTAAGGCTAGATAGGGGCCGAATGGAATGACTGACTTAAGGCCAGCCTCTTGGCGCCGGGCCAAGACTAGACCAATGGCGCTACCGGCGATGCTCGAAGCCAACACCACGAAAGGCACAGCCGTCCATCCCAGCACCGCGCCGATCCAAGCTAGCAACTTAATGTCGCCGCCGCCCATGCCTTCTTCCTTGCGCACCAACAAGTAAAGGTAGGCCACGGCCCATAAGAATCCGCCGCCGACGACCACGCCCCATACCGCGCTGGCGAAACTACGCTCGGGATTGAGGGCTGCGCCCCCGAGCCCGATGACGATTCCCGAAAGAGTAAACACATCCGGTAGAATCATCAGGTCGATGTCGATAAACGAAACTACCACGAGCGACCAGGCGAAAATCACGCATTCAAGCGTGGTCCATGAAAGGCCATAGCGGTAATAAATGGCCGCGAACAACAAACCATTGATGAATTCGACGATCGGATAACGCGCGGAGATCGCCGCTTTGCATTTGCGACACCGACCCGCAAGCACAAGCCAGGAGAATACGGGAACATTGTCAAACCAGCGAATCGGCGTGGAGCATTGCGGGCAGCGACTGCGCGGGCGCACCACGCTCAAGCCCTTGGGTAACCGATAGATCACCACGTTGGCGAAACTTCCCCACATCAACCCCAAGACAAATAGAAATAAAATTTCAGCCAACGTCTTTCCTTTTGAACAGGACCACCGCCAAGCTCACGCAGAACGCGAACCAGGAAAGTGCGTAACCGAGCGACCACATCTTGGCCGCAAGTTCAACTGGCTGTTCATAAAGAATGAGGTCTTGCCAATTGACCCGCTCTAAGTCGGGAATGATGTACTTAACCACCCATGTGATTACTTTTAGCTCACGACCTTGAGAACGCTCAGCAAAGAACTGCAGGCTTCCTTGCCAATGGCCAATCATAAAAATGCCCACGGAAAAACACACCACCAGCAGCGGCTTGGTGACCATTGAAAACAGCAGGGTAAACCCCAGCAGCACGAGTGCCTCCGCTAGTAGGCCGAGCAAGACCAGCACAAAGCGCAATCCGACGTGCACCTGCAGGCCCCAAAAAACCATGCATAAAACTAACGCCAAGCCTGAAACCATGGTGACGATCAACAGGGCAAGACCCAAGCTCTTGCCCAAAATAAACTGCGTCCGGCCAATGGGCCGGGCAAGAATCGTCAAGATCGTTTTTTTTTCAATTTCCTTATAAACTAAATTACTACCAATGAAGATGGCGAGCATGACCGCGCACAGATGAATCGCGCTCATGCCAAAGTTCGCCGAAATGCGGGCCTGCTCCGCGAACGACAGCTGACCTAAGGCCAAACTAAAACCGATCAGCAGCATGGCAAAAAGCACCAGGGCGTAGAGTATGCGGTCGCGAATGACTTCCTTGAAGGTATTGAGGGCGAGGATCCAGATGGCTCTCATGTGCGGCCACCACGCATAGCCATGTTGACAAAAATCTCTTCCAGCGTCAAACGCAGGCGGCGCACTTCTAAAATCTTGGCGCCGTCGTTAAGCAGCTTCATTAACAACGATTGAACCTCAATATCGGTGCCAACCTTAACGAGCTGGCGTTCACCATTTTTTAGAAATGAAACCTCGAGTTCAAATCCGCTCTTATTGAGTAGCTCTTCGGTAGTGCCCTCGTATATGCCCTTTCCATCTTTCATGACCACCAGGCGTTCGCACAGGCGCTCGGTGTCGTGGAGCAAATGGCTGGTGAAGAACACCGCGGTTCCTTGTTTTGCAGTCTGTAGAATAATTTCCGCGAGTGCTAAGCGGCCGTCAGGATCGAGGCCGGACATGGGTTCGTCAAGAATCACCAATTCCGGCTCGTGGATTAATGCTTGGGCGACACCGATTTTCTGCAACATACCTTTGGAGTAATTGCGCAGCGGTCGATCTTTGGCGAACAGCAGGTCGACACGCCTTAAGAGGCGCTCGATGCGCGCGCGCAGTTCCGCTTTTTTGATAGGCGCAGTGAGGTGAGCGTAGAACTGTAGAAATTCCACGCCGGTCAAATGTTCGTAAAAATACGGGCGCTCCGGCAAGAAGCCCAGGCGGCGCTTGGCGGCAACATTGAGCGGCCCGCCAAACACGTCCACTTGCCCGGAATCGACGAAATCAAACCCTAGAATACAACGCATGGTTGTGGTTTTGCCGGCGCCGTTGGCGCCTAAAAATCCAGTCACCACCCCGGCAGGGACACTAAAGCTTAAGCCCTTGAGCACCGACACCTTGCGTCCCAAAAGACCACGGGCGTACGATTTCTTTAACTCTCGAACTTGCAGTAAATTCACAATGGATTCAC
Organism: Pseudobdellovibrionaceae bacterium; assembly: GCA_025354795.1. GTDB lineage: Bacteria > Bdellovibrionota > Bdellovibrionia > Bdellovibrionales > UBA1609 > JALHOQ01. Next base: position 7,907 of record JANXMF010000184.1, on the reverse strand, counting down.
TCCAAACTCACCTTGTTTACGCTTCTGCAAGGCGAGCACAAACGCCTGAGCGGCATCACTTTCGGTAATGCAGGGAATCGAGAAATCCACGCAGCTGCGGCGAATTCCAAAGGAAGCTTCAATTGATGTGCGGCCCGAGGTCGTATTAATCACAAAGGCGACTTGACCGGAGCGGATGCGGTCCACGCAATGCGGGCGGCCCTCGTGAACTTTTTTTAGCACTTCGCATTCCACATGGCGTTGGTGCAGATAGCTGGCGGTTCCGGCGGTGGCCGAAAGCGTAAATCCCATGGCGCTGAGGCTCTGAATCAGACTAAATAACTCTTCCTTATCCTTTTCGCGCAGGGATAAAAACACTTCGCCCGAAGTCGGTAACTGTAAATCACTGGCGACCACGGCTTTGAGCAGCGCCTCGGCGTAGTCGCTGCCGCGGCCCATGGTTTCGCCGGTGGATTTCATTTCCGGCCCTAAGATCGAGTCGGAATCGGGAAATTTTTTAAACGGAAACACCACCCCCTTGACGCTGACGCCTGTAGCATTTTGCCACACGTATTGCTCGGGGCGAACTTCAGCAGCTTTCAGACCGAGCATGCCTTTGACGCCCAAGTCGACCACCGGAATACCCGTGGCCTTTGCGATAAACGGTACGCTGCGGGAACTGCGTGGATTGGCCTCGAGCATAAAGATTTCGTCGTCGCGCACCGCCAGTTGCAGGTTTAGAAAACCCAAAATGCCCAAGCGGTCGGCCAAACGCTGGCTTAGCTTTTCAATTTTACGACAGATTTCAGGCTTTAAACGCTGAGGTGGGAGCACACCCATGCTATCACCGCTGTGCACGCCAGCGGCCTCGATGTGTTCGACCACGCCGCCAATCACAGTCCAATCGGGTCCGCGCACCAAATCCACATCAACTTCAAGCGCACGGTCCAAAAACTGGTCCATTAAACAAGGACTGTTTGCTGAGATAAAGGAGCCATGTCGGGTGAAATAGACCTTTAGCTCTTCTGTAGATTCCACAATTTCCATACGCCGGCCGCCGAGCACGTAGCTGGGCCGGCAGATGATGGGATAACCAATGCGCTCGGCGATGGCCTCCGCATCTTGTAAAGTGGTCGCCATTCCTGAGAGGGGAATGCGAAATTTTAGCTCTTGGCAAATTTTGATGAAGAGGCCGCGGTCTTCGGCCAGATCGATAGCTTCGAGTGAGGAACCAAGAAGTTTATAGCCCTCAGCCACCAGCCGGTGCATCAAACTGATCGGAGTTTGCCCGCCCAGTTGGCCGACGAATCCCACCGGACGCACATAGTTTAGAATTTCAAGCACATGCTCAAACGATAGGGGCTCAAAAAATAAGACGTCGGCGGTGTCATAATCCGTGCTGACGGTTTCCGGGTTGGAATTGATCATCGCCACTGGATGGCCGCATTTTTGGAACTGGCGCACACTACGCACGCAGCTGTAATCAAACTCCACGCCTTGACCGATGCGATTGGGACCGCTGCCCAGGAGAGCTACGATCTCGGGTGGAAACTTTCCAGCTTGAGGTGGGCTGAAGTATGAGGAATAGAAATACGGCGTCTCGGATTTAAATTCGCCCGCGCAGGTATCAACCTGTAAGTAGGCAGGATGGATTTTATTCTGCCACCGCGTTTTACGGACGTCGGCGCTGGTCTGGCCGCCCAAACGTGCTATCGCCGCGTCGGAAAATCCCAATTTCTTAGCACGCCACAAAAGGCCGACATTTAATTTTTCCTTTTCTAAACGTTTTTCAAAGTGCATCAGCTCTTCAATGTGTTCCAAAAACCAGGGATTGATCTGGGTGATCTTATTGACGGCATCGACGGTCATGCCCTCCCGAAAAGCCTGAAAAACATGGTAGATGCGCTTGCTGTTTGGAAACGCGAGCTTCTTTTCGTCGAGCGTCACCGGGAACGCGCCGAGGTCGCTTTCTTCCATCGCCAGCAGCGCCTTTTGCAGCGACTCTTTAAAGGTTCGGCCAACGGCCATGACCTCACCTACACTGCGCATTTGAGTGGTGAGATAATCCTTGGTGCCGGAGAATTTTTCAAATGCAAAGCGCGGAATTTTGGTGACGATGTAATCCAGCGCCGGCTCGTAACAGCAAGGTGTGGTGCCGGTGATATCGTTGCGGATCTCCTGTAGGTCGTAGCCAATGGCTAATAGCGCCGCAATCTTGGCAATGGGGAACCCCGTCGCCTTGCTGGCCAACGCCGAGGAGCGGCTCACGCGCGGGTTCATCTCGATGACTTTGCGCACGCCGGTCTCGGGGTCCACGGCGAATTGAATGTTGGCGCCGCCAGTTTGCACGCCCACCGCCTCAACGATCTTGCGGGCCTCATCGCGCATCGCTTGGTAGGCGGCGTCGGATAGCGTTTGTTGGGGTGCCACCGTGATGCTGTCACCGGTGTGCACACCGCAGGGATCAAAATTTTCAATCGAACAAATCACCACGAACGTGCCGGATTTGTCGCGCATCACTTCGAGTTCAAATTCCTGCCAGCCGAGCATACTCTCCTCGACTAGCACTTCGCTGGTAGGGCTCTCGTGCAGCGCCTGGGCGATTTTCACCTGATATTCTTCGAGTGAAAAGGCGACACCGCCACCGCCGCCGCCCAAGGTGTAATTGGGGCGCAGAATGAGGGGAAAGCCAAGCTCCTGCGCCACCTGCATGCCGCGCTCAAAGGTGCGCACCATGCAACTTTTGGGATAGGCCGCACCGACCGCATCAAGAATACTGCGGAACTGCTCGCGGTCTTCCGCCGCGCGAATCACCGCTGGTGTGGCGCCAAGAAGTTCAATGTTCAGTTCTTTGAGAATTCCCGAGGAATCGAGTTCCAACGCCAAATTCAGTGCGGTTTGACCGCCGAGGGTCGGGATCAAAGCATCGGGTTTCTCTTGGCGCAAGATTTTCTCAACATAGGGAAGTTTGAGCGGTTCGATGTAAACGCGCGTAGCGATCTCTTTGTCGGTCATAATCGTCGCCGGATTGGAATTGATCAGCACGACCTCGAGGCCCTCCTGCATCAAGGCTTTGCACGCCTGGGTGCCGGAATAATCAAACTCGCAAGCCTGACCGATAACGATGGGCCCGCTGCCGAGGATTACTACTTTTTTCAAATCGGCTTTGCGTCCCACGCTACACTCTCATATTTTCAACTTGGACTCGTTTGAGTAAATATGGTGAATGTCCAAGTGTCTATACTGCTCATGTTTATTCTTCATTTTAAATAGGCGGGCGATGAGTTCCTCGCGCGCCAAGCCCTGATCTTCTTCACCCAGCTTAATGATACGCTTGACCTCTTTGAGAATGAACGGGCTAACCACGGCGGGATGAAAACAAAAGGAACTCGAGAAAGTGAACTTGCCACCGTCTGGAATCAGACGCGCCTCAAAATATTCGTCGGTGTTAAAGCCTTGGGTCACGCGCGAGTCGGGGATGGTGTATTTGAATCCTGTAAACATATCTTTTATGTAGACATCATTGACCTTTAATTTTTGAAACTCAAACAGACTGTGACGGGAGTTGCGTAGATTCAGGTAGATCGCACGCTCCTCGGGTTTGCCGGCGAATTGCTCGTCGTCTAAGACCATTTCAATCGCGGCGAGCCCCGAGCCGAGCATTTTGCGCGTAAACAAATACCAGTCCACGAATTGCGCCATTTTCAGTTCAAAGTCCAAGCTGGCTTCGTCAAAGGTGCCGGCCTTCTCAAAGAAATCCTCTTTGGCCGCTTCGACTTCACCGGCGTACGCAGGGCCCGTATACTGTTGCATGAGTTTGTCGATATAAGGTTCAAAGTTCATTGCGTCTTCCCCACGAAGAAATCAAACAATTGAGCGGCCTCATGCGGGCCCGGATGACTTTCGGGGTGAAATTGCACGCCCATGACTTTGTTCTCACGATCGTAGATTCCGGCCACCGTACCGTCGTTGAGATTGATGTGCGTGACCACCGCCGACCGGGGCAAGGTTTCTTGGCGGATAGCATAGCCATGATTTTGACTAGTCATGTAAATTTTATTTAGTAAACTGTCTTTGATCGGATGATTCGAACCGCGATGGCCAAAGCCCAGCTTATAAGTTTCACCGCCAAGAGCGCGGCCCAAGATCTGATGGCCCATGCAGATGCCAAACATAAATCGCCAGCCCAGAAGTTCGCGCACAGTCTCCACCGCCTGCTGAACGTCCTTGGGATCGCCGGGGCCATTGGACAAAAAAATGCCATCAGGATTGTACTTGCGAATCTCAGCGCTAGTGGCGCGTGAGGGAAAGATACGGATCTCGCGACTGCGGATTTTTAATTCGCGAATAGAATTCGCCTTGCAGCCAAAATCCAAAGCCGCAAGCCGCGGGCCGGTGGGATTATCCCCGCTAATAGTTTGCGGTTCGCGTAGCGAAACCGCATGGGCCCAATCGAGATCTTTGGTTTTCTTGGCGTCAATCAGTTCATGCGCGCGGGTCCTGGCGGTCTCAGTAAAAGGTTGTCTCACCAGCGCACCCCAAGTGGTGCCTTGGTCGCGTAGGCGTATGACCAATTGGCGCGTGTCCACATCAGTCAAGATGGGAATTTGTTGTTGCAAAAGGTGCTCTCGCCACGCTTTGTCGCGGCCGGAATTTTGCATCTCAACGCACACCATGCCCTCGATCCACAAAGCGCGTGATTCGCGAAACTCGTCGCGCGCGGCGTAGTTTCCCTGTTGCGGGGCCGTAAGGACTAAGATTTGCGAGAAATAAGATGGGTCGCTAGCCATTTCTTCGTAGCCGCTATGGCTGGTATTGAAGACCACCTCGCCAGCGCGCTCGAGCGCGCGTTCGTCGCCCTGCCAAAGTCCGGAGAAGACCTCTCCCGACTCAAGCACCAAAAAACCTTTATCACTGATCACGCTTGCCCAACCTCAAGGCCGAGTATCAAAGAAATCAAAGACGCCCGCACAAAAACTCCGTTCGTCACTTGATCCAAAACCTTACAACGCTTGTCATTAAGTACGGTCGCGGAAAACTCGATGCCGCGAATCACTGGGCCCGGATGGAGCAAAATCCCAACGTCCTTAAAATTTTTGAGCTGATCGCCGCCAATGCGGAACTGTTCGCGATATTCCGCCATGGAAAAACCAATGCCGGTGCTTTGATGCCGCTCTTTCTGCACCCGCAGGCCCATAATCACACTGGCCCATTCGATGCCCTCAATCAACGTTTCAAAGCCACGAACACCTTTCCAATTCTCGGTTTGCGGCTCAAACTGCGCGGGCGCGCAATAAGCGACCTCGCACCCCAGACGGCGCAGTAACATCAAGTTTGAATTGGCCACGCGGCTATGCAAGACATCGCCGACAAACAAAATCTTTTCGCCCCTTAACTGCTGGCGATTTTCGCGAATCGTAAAGGCGTCGAGCAGCGCCTGAGTGGGGTGTTCAAACATGCCTATACCGCCGCTGATGACCGGGCACGGAAGTGCGCGCACCACGGAGTCGGCTTCTAGATTGGTATTGTAACGAACGACCATTACATCAGGAAGCATCGCCGCGATATTGCGTAAGGTATCGCCGAGGGATTCACCCTTGGAAAGGCTGGCGATGGAAGGGTTGTCGAGCACCACGGTTTTCATACCTAAGCGCGAAGCTGCGACCTGAAAGCTCATGCGCGTGCGTGTGCTGGCTTCGGAAAAAACCAGGGCCATTACTTTTTGATGAAGGGCCTCGCCTTTGACCAAATGATCAATGCGTTTGCGGCTTTCAAATTCACGCTTAAACAGCATGGCCCGCGAGAAGAGTTGATCAATGTCTTTCTCAGAAAGCTGCTCAGAGCTGAGGAATGATTTACCTACGATTGACATGACTTCAGACTCTATACTGAGGCCGCTTCGCGAGTCAATCGATGCTACGAAACAGTCGCTCCCAACGTATGCGTGGCCACAGGCGAACTTTGTTGCCGTCGTACCAATCTAGCGACATCCACACGCGCTGCACGCGGGCCTCCAGATAATCCACCGCGACAGGTCCCCAAACTCGAGAATCCTCTAGATCTGAACGTTTATCATTGAGCACGTAGATTTGCTGGGGCGGGAGCACAACCGCTTCGCCAATCCCCTTTTCGGCTTTGCCCGGCCATATAGCCCATCCCATTCCGTCGACGATTTCCGTCTCAAAGGCGCCACTGGCCACATACTTGGCCGCCTGGCCATTGAGAATCAGATTATTGCCGCGAAATTCAATGCGGTCACCGGGCAGTCCCACAATGCGTTTTATACAAAGCTTGTCTTTCGGCACCGGGCAACGCAGAGCCACCACTGCGCCGCGCTTCAGCTGCTTTGCGCGCACCTTGCTTGCAACCAAAAAATCCCCCGGCAAGATCGAGGGCAACATGGCGACTCCGGTCATAACGTACGACGAGAACATAAAGGTGCGCATAAACATTGCCACCAGAAAGATCACGGCAAGCGACTGTAGCGAATAGCGAAAGAGAAAACTGGCTTGGCTAGACGTCGTCAAACACAAACCTATGTCTTATTCGAGCACGTGAAAAAATCGGCCCCAGCGCAATTTCACCGGATTACATAGAAAAGGCAGATAGGGAAGCGTGTCTTCGCAACTCAGCCATACGAATAACGCCTTGCCGAGCAAATTTTCACGTGGCAGCGAACCCCAATAACGGCTGTCTTTGGAATTGTCGCGATTGTCTCCCATGCAAAAATAGTGGTCTTCCGGCACCATAAAGGGCTTATCAAAAAATCGTGAAGCGCCCTTGATCAACATCGCCCGATGCTGAACGCCCTTCAAGTTCTCCTGGTAAAATTCAAAATCACTGAATTCGCCGCCGATATCCACGTCTTTCACCGCATAATAGGGCTTCTGTGAGTCAGGCTCCGCGCTCGCCGGCAGGTGCTGCGTCTCTAATTTTTCGCCGTTGATCTTGACGTAACCCTCGGGATCAATCTCGATTTTATCGCCGGGCAGGCCCACCACCCGCTTGATCATAAAGTATCCGCTGTCTTCCACCGAACGAAACACCACGATCTCGCCGCGTTTAGGCTCATTGCCGCGAAAGATCCAAGATTTGGTAAAGGGAAAACGCAGTCCATAGGCAAACTTGCTGACCAAAATATGATCGTGAATCAACAGTGTGGGAATCATGCTGCCTGAGGGAATCACGTAGGGCTCAAACAGCGCCCAGCGAAACGCCAAGATCGCCGCCACCGCGAATATAAAAGAACCTAGACCTTCACCAAACTTGGCTTTTTTGGCGGGCGGAGATGCATCGTTTTCTTTGGCGGACATGTCTTAGACCTTTCTAATTGACCGAGTGCAGGAAACGGTTCCAACGCACGGTTAGAGGATTGCATAAAAAAGCGACTACAGGCAACGTGCTTTCACAGCTCAGCCAAACCAGTGAAGCGCGACCAATTAAATAGTCGCGTGGCACAAAACGGGTGTCATCGCTCCAGGCGCGACTGTCCTGGGAATTGTCACGATTGTCACCCAAAACCATATAGCTGCCGGCGGGAACTGTGACGGGTCCAAAAGTGCCGGCATTGCTACCTTCTTTGCGCAGTAGAACTGAGTAGGTCTTTGGCCCGATATGCTCTTCCCAATGCACATAGAGCGAGAGACTGCCCAAGCTTTGATCGCCCGGAAAGTCGGCATCGCGCAACCACGACCATTCATCTTTTAGTTCTAGCGGAATCGTACGTTCCACCAACTTTTCATTGATGTAGAGATTGCCATTTTCATACATCACGCGATCGCCGGGAATGCCCACCACGCGTTTGATATAGTACTGCTCCTTATTGGCGGGGAACTTAAAGACCACCACTTCCCCACGCTGAGGATGCCCCCACTGTGCGAACCAGCGCTCGCTGAAGGGTGCGCGCACGCCATATATAATTTTGTTCA
>JANXMF010000116.1 GCA_025354795.1 Pseudobdellovibrionaceae bacterium | reverse complement strand
TGGTTCGTCTGAACAATTAGTGGGTCAAAATGGCGGAGGAATGAACTTGTAGAGCTTGCGACAGGTTGCATCGAAGGCCATATGATGGGCCAACTCGGTACTGTCGTTTGGATCCCAAAAAGACAGAAGCGGTCCGGTTTCGTCGTCGATGTATTTTAATATTAGGACATTCGTCGCCAGTTTTCTATAGGCCGCGTCGCCGTCATTCAGTCGCCGGATAATTTCATTCCCAAGCAAATCGAGGTTCGACATGTGATTCTTGATGGTCTTCTTTGCTAGGCCACTTGCGATCAAGGATTTTACAAACACAGCAAACGCATCAAGTATGCCCTTGCCAATTTTTAGATCTTCATCGCCTTCAACCCATTTGCTGGGCCAATCATTGAAATCGGAAAAATAGTCTGTAAAGAGAGCGTTATCTTTGGCGACTTCCTTTTTCTTCGACATAATCACCACTACCGTGCGTTCAACCAGAGAGTCATCAAGATGCAACTGAATGTGAAGACTATTTTGAATCTCAAAGAAAATCATCCTCTTTTTGTCTACGGTGACATTCGATTAAACGAGACGCCAAAAGGATCGCGCATTGAGGTCAAGGTTGAACCCCGCAAAGGCAGCAAAGGGCTTTGCTCGGGCTGTGGCGATAAGTGTCCCGGTTATGATCGGTTGCCGCTGCGAGAATTCATTCACGTTCCCCTGTGGGGCTTTGCCGTCGTTTTTTTATACTGCATGCGGAGACTGGAATGCCCAAAGTGCGGCGTGACGGCCGAAACCGTTCCTTGGAGCACTGGCAAGAGTCCACTGACCACAAGCTACGCGTGGTATTTGAGCGAATGGGCAAAGCTCTTGAGCATGCAAGAGGTTGCAAGGCAGTTCAAGTCGTCGTGGCACTACGTTTTCTCAGCGGTAGCGATGGCGGTCAGTTGGGGGCGCGAGCGGATAGACTTGTCCAATATTACTGCCATTGGAGTTGACGAAATACATTGGTCGAAGAAACTCGGGTTTATGACATTGGTTTATCAAATCGATAATCATTGTAAACGTCTTCTTTGGTGCGGCGAAGCGCGGAAGGAGAAAACGATCACTGCGTTTTTTGATTGGTTTGGTGACGAGCGCAGTCTGAAGCTCAGGTTCGTCTGCAGCGACATGTGGCGGCCATACTTGAAGGTTATTGCACTCAGAGCTAAGAACGCTCTGAACATTCTTGATCGATTCCACATCGCGCAAAAGCTCAGTCAGGCGATCGACAAGGTTCGAGCGATGGAAACTAGGGAGCTGGTACGCAAGGGCAAAGAGGTTGTACTGAAGCACTCGCGGTGGTGCGTTCTGAAAAATCCGGCAAATCTGACGGACAACCAAAAGGTAAAACTGAAGGATCTTTTGGCCTGCAACTTGAAAACAATCCGCGCCTATCTCCTCAAAGAAGATTTCCAAAATTTCTGGGATTATACGTCGCCGACATGGGCCGGTAAGTTCTTGGATCAATGGTGCACACAAGTCATGCGTTCCAAACTTGAGCCGATGAAAAAAGTGGCAAAAACCATTCGTTCCCACAAACCACTAATTTTAAATTGGTTCGAGGCTAAAAATAAAATTTCTTTGGGCGCTGTCGAAGGGCAAAATAACAAAGCGAAAGTGGTAATCAGAAAATCCTACGGTTTCAGGACGCCTGAAGTTCTAAAAATCTCGCTCTATCACAAGCTTGGCAAATTGCCGGTCTCAGAACTGGCCCACCAATATTTTTGAGGAACCCGAAAACTTTGTGGCAATTGCAGGGGGCACCCTTGATTGATCCATCGAACCACCATGCCCACGATCTCAGAGAGGATTTCCTCCCTGTGAGTTTTGACAAAAATCTGCGGATCAAAACCTCTGGCCATGCGGTGGATAAAATCTGATGTAAAGAAAATAGGGCAGCCACGCTCCAATAAGTCGCGGCCCAATTGCGCATCATTGACGGTCATTGCCATGACGATATTATTAATGCGTGTGATTGATTCGTTGGCTCCAAGGAGCCGGAAGTTTAGAACGGGCGAAGTGAGACTGCGTTCGAGTGTCTGGCTGGCGATTGTTCCGCGACTTTTCACATTGTCGATTAATACATGGTCGCTGTACCTAACTTCGGTGGCCAATCGCTTTTCAAACTCGTCGTCGTCCGTGGTGAAAGATACGCTGCGCGCGGGAGTTGCAAATGCGATCCACACCAGAACTTCGATAAACGTGGTCTTGCCGAGATTGGGTTCATTCCCGTTTGCGAGAATCATTGGCATCTCGCCGGCCAGCTCCTGGCGGAATACAACAGATGTGATAATCGAACCTAAGGCATTCGCCCAGCTTGCTTGATCCGCGAACGGAAACGTGTCGAGGAGCTGCTTCAATCTGTCAAAGTTAGCCTTGGGCTTGATTTCTGGGCCGCCATAAAAAACGCCGACAAGAGAATGGAATCCCGGCGTGTTTATGAGTTGGTTGTCGATTACTAATGGCGTTCGTGAAAAAACGGCCAATTTCTTTAAGTGTGCATATTTTTGGACATCCGATAAGAAGGCATCCAGAGCATCACTGGGCATGGCTTGAAAACCATGATCTGTAACAAATATTCCATCTTTTCCACGCCGGCCCTGCTTGAAGTGAATTTTTCCGAGTAGAACTTTGGATAGCTCCCGACCACTAATGATGCGGTCATATCCGTCCGGTGGATTTTTGATAAGAATGAGTCCATCGGACTTTTGCTCCAAATAAGCGTTGGGGATCTTTTCTATGAGACCGCCCACGCGCTTAAAAAACCACGAATGTGTGTCACGTTCGTAATCCCAGATCAATGTGCCTTCCGCGTCGGCGTCTTTTGGACCCAGCGACTTCCACTCGCGCTGTACAGCCTTAAATGTTTTTTTCAACACAGCGATCGGCAGCTTTGTTCTTAGCTTAACGTTGATAAAGATGGCTTCC
>JANXMF010000096.1 GCA_025354795.1 Pseudobdellovibrionaceae bacterium | reverse complement strand
GCGCACTCCGGCGATGGCCAGCGGATTCAGGGCGATGGATTTGATCAGCACGCCGCCCACACTCCACAAGAGCGCGGAAATCACAATTAGTAAAAGTGCACGTCGGTGGGTCAAGCGCTCATGGTAATATTAAAAGGCCTGGGCGGGAACAGGAAAAATAAAAGCGTCGCCACCATGAAGAAAGGGGTTACCCACAGGCCCGATCGCCCCCGAAGAGGTGGTCATGCCGACGGGTGAAGCACCGATGCGACTTTGGTAGCCAACCTCCGGCGCATAAAGCGAAATCACACGTCCAGTGGCATACATCCCGGCATTGGTCGCCACCAGCAGGTGTTCGGCCTGCGCGGTGGTCTCAATATCCGTATCAAAACCCCGCTCGGATTTATTGATCAGTGTGAGCCCCACCTTGCGTGGATCGGCCCTAACCACAATCAACGATTTCGAATTGATTGCATCGACACACATCGCAACCGGCGTCTGCTCCGTGGTCCAAGCGGGCCCGACAAATGCCAGAACTGTAACACCGTCAGGAAGGGCCTTTTTAGGTGGAGTCGAAGTCGCCTCGCGCTGAATAGGCACGCTGGGCCGCGCGGCGGGCGGCGGAGCTGGTCGCGGAGATTCCGAGGCACAGCCGACTAGCACAACAGTCAAGATCGAACCTAAACACTTGCCCATGAACTCCATTGCAGCGGAGTTCACAGGTCTTGTCACTCTTGTTTCTTAGTTCGTGCCTTTGACTAAGCCCGCGCTGTTTTGCGAGATATCGCAGGTGTCGACATACTTTGGATCGGCTTTGGAATTCGAGTTGTGGCTGCAATCAATGCCAGTGATCGTGCTCCAGCAATGACCGAGTCCGCACTCGCCTTGCAATTTGTCGCCCCCAGCTTTTTGCAAAAGGTCATAGAGAAGTTTGGCGCGCGAATCGGCCTGGGTGCAGGTGCCGGAGTCATCGATTTTCAGTTGTTGCACAACCTTTCCATCGATATCGGCAACGTCCAAGGTGATATCATAAGTGCGTGTTCCATCCTGGCAGGCCGCACCGTTGGTGACCGTCACAAAGCCTTTGTCGATGCTATAGAATTCGTAGGTGCTGGAGTTGTACGACTGCACACCCAACTTTTTGAGCACTGCGGTGAACTCGATCGCATCCGAACCGGTAAGGGATGCACCGACGGCCGTAGTGTTCACTTTGATATCGGCGTGGGCCAAACTGAAGCCGCAAAACAGCAAAACCATGAGACTTACTTTCATTAAAATTCTCCCTGATTAAATTTAAGCAACCGGAGCTAGTTAATCGCAGCCCACCACAGTGTAAAGTCTTTTCGCTTTATAATTATTTTTTACCCTGGAACGAATCTACAGGCTCTCCGCTCGCTCTGCGCCGCAGCACAGAAGGTCATGCGCAACCTCAACTGGGATACCGGCGTGCACGGTCTTCGAAATTATATCGGTCAGCCATCAGCCGCTGCCGAGAGCCTCTGCTTTCTACTTCCACTTGGCCACGGTTCGCTGGCTTAAGAATGAGAGGTCAACAACGACGTTGAGGTCATACGAAGTGCGACAAAAATGCCTGGTGGCCTCTTAATTTTTGAACAACTTGCTCAATCGTTGACCTGTCTCATTAGCCCGGGTCCGGTTGACTTTCTGCCAGCGCCCCAACAACCTAGAACTATGGGTTGGGGTTTGCTGCTCGGTTGGGCATTGATGGGGAGTCCCCGCGCGTTGGCGTCGAGTAGCGCCAGCGTCGGCCATCTCACCACTATACTTTCAGGATCCTATGGCGCCGCCAACCACCGCACGCTCGACGAGGATATCCCCTCGCGCAGCTTAGATGGCTTAATGGGTTCCGGGCTCTTTGGAGTGACCTTCGATTGGTTAACTCCACCTGTTGATTCCCCACACTGATGATCGCCTATTCTATCCGGAAATCTTTTTTGGAGGACAAGGTTACAGTACGCTCGCCAACGGAATTTTAGGGAGCGAAGCAAACTTCACCGACAACTTAGAACACTATTCCGCCGCGTGCATGACCGGTGACGACCATTTTGTGTTTACCATCGACTGGTATGACGGCGCCCATTCGAATATGACCGGGATCCAAACTTTCTCCAATTTAGCGGGCGCGGGCCTCACTTTTGTTTCCGAAGTCCCTTTTTCCAGCCGGCATCTACCCGTCGAGCTGTAGTCTCGATCCCGCGAACAACTATGTTTACATCAGCACCAATGGCGAAAATAAAATCCATGCCATGGGTCTCAATTCAATCACCGGCAGCCTAAGCGAATTTTCATGGTCACCCGTGACAGTCGGCACTCAGCCGTGGTCGGTTCAGACGATCCAAATTCTACAGTAACTTAAGGGTTGCGCACGCGATACGGGTGCAGTTTCAATACGTCGCCCGATCACCACAAAAGTGGAAGCCCAAAACTCTCTGCGGCCGTGGACATTCTCAGCTTTACACTCGTAAATTTTTTTCCAAGCACTGCTGTTGGCACTTATAGCAGCGCAAAATCATCCTTATGATTTACTGAAATTATTTCGTGAAATCAACTATTTACGAGCCAACCACGCGTGTGGTATGTATGTCCTACAGAAAAATTAGGGATTAGAAAAAGGAAACCGAAATGATTTCATATCTCCGTCGAGTTCTCAGTTTTGGCCTCTCCGTCGTCATGTTGGCAGTCACACCCGCACCCGTGATCGCGAACACGCATGTGCAAACGCCGCAGTATTTCACCCCTGATTTCAATTTGCCGGGTCTACAACGCCGCGAACCCATGCTCAAAGAGTTTGCCGAGGCCACCTGGGCCCCGCCCAAATTCGGCCCGTTTGACGCCCAGGATCCGGTCCTCGACGAGGATCCGTATTTTATGCGCACCCAAAGTTATGTCGCTCCATTCGGTCATGCCACCAACGAAAGCGTCGCGGTGCAATTGGAAAAGAAATCGATTTTGATCCACCTACCCGGCTCCGCTCGTGCCTTGCGTATCGATCAGGCCTTGGCCCCCGTAGGAGAAATTGAACATTTTTTGTTTATGCAGGCACGCGACAAGGATCTCTTTAGCGCCAAGGCTGCAAACCAAGACGCCTATGGCGAAGGTTTATTCTTTATCGACAAGCGCGACTTGCAGTTGGAAATAAACAAGAGCGCGGATCGGCGCCCCATACCGATTATGTTCTTGCCGCTTCCGGGCCTGGGCTGGACCGAGAAAATCGACGCGCTTGTGATTGAGCCGGTGGCCATCCCCGCTTTTCGCAACGCCACTGGTGAAACCGCAACCATCGATTTGCAAGACATCTATAAGTATTCGCGCATCGAACACAGTGTTTTGACCCTTGCCATGGTCATGGCTCTCAAAAACGATGTGGCTGCGCAACAGTTCATGCAGGCCAACATGGCAGGCGCCACTCCCGATCCCACTCTGCTTCCCTTTGTCCTGCCTCCGCGTGGCAGCACCGCGGCCTTCGGATCTTTTTTTACTGGCACGAACTTAGACCATCCCGAGCAGGGGGTGTCTGAACTTAGCAATCGCCACACGCTGAATTTGGACCTGTTACCAAGTGCGCACTCTTCGATTATTCCGCCCGACCTTTTGTCCCGGCTACTTATTGTCGCAGGCATTTCTCTCTCGACTTACTTGGTGAGTATCGGCATGCAGTATTCGATTTTGCGCGAACGGATGCTGGAGCGACGTAACTTCATCGAAACCAACGAAGACGCGCTGGCAATGGTCAGAGGCAACAGCGCGGTCGATCGCACGGGACTTTGGTTTCAAGCTAAGCGTGAGCTGGGCGAATCCGTCGACGTTTTCACCCATACGCTGGCTGCGATTTCCTCGGGCCCCGGAGTGAGCGGGGGATTTTTACTTGAATACTCGGCCGATAAGAGCGGCAAACCAATCGCGACGGCTCCCAATGGACTTATCCGCCGCTTTCTGGAATACACCTTTCTTTATTACCGCAAACAGAACGAAAACGTCGGCACCAACTGGATGTGTTTCATCCTAGGGGTATTGATATTAGGTGGCGTCGACACGGTCGGAGTGGTGGCGCAGTTGATGGCCGTCAGCCCGATTGTGATGCCGTGGGTGTCGCAGATTCTTGGGCCTGAAAAGCATGCGGAGGTCACGGCCCAATTCGCCGGCGACACCGTCAATGACAACGCGATTTATGCCGAGATCATGCGCAATCTGACGAGTTACTTTATCTCGGGATCTTATGCCTACTCCTCGGACCAACGCCAGACCTTGATGGAAATCGTACGGCCCGATGTGGAGCGCCAAATAAAAGCGGAAGGCAAGGATCCGCTGGATCCCAATAATCAGAAAGAAATCACCAAGCGCATTGAAGACCGTCTGGAGATCATGCTGGTGGAGCGCGGACTGCCCTCACGTAGAGAGTTTTTGTATAGTGGGCCGTCGGTGTTTCGTTCGTTATACGGGCTACTCGGTTACAAGGTGGACCGCAAGCAACTGGAAACGAGTGCGGACTACCAGGCGGACAAACAAAAACGCATCGATGCCGGAAAATATCAGGAGGGTGAAAAGGTCGAAACCTTCATGCTAGAACGCGCCCGCTACGGTCTGGTCTCGCGCTCGCTCAAGGTGGCAATGCAATCACTCCTCGACTTAGCCAAAGATCAACAGGGCGATTCGCATCTCACCTCCGCGATCCAAATATTAGGCGATACCACCGCGGACTTTCACGCCTTGCGTACGGCCTTTCGCCATCCTTCCCAGTTTCCCGAAGCGGCGAAGCGCGCTTACCGAGCCCGCAAGGCCCTCGCTCTGTTTAGTTATGAAGGGGACTTAGTCGGGGGCGGCGTCAAGTATCTCGATCTATGGGAACATGGCAAAGCCGATCCTGCCGCCGCCACCATTGCCGCCCGTGCGTACCGCCAGGCATTTTTTGGCACCGTCCATGGCCAGCCGGGAATAGTGCAACCGGAGTTTTCTGATATTGAAAAATATGGCGCCGAAGCTCGGGCCGAAGCGCAAACCGCGATGGCCGCAACCGATCCTAAAGTTGGGTTTGACGAAACCGACCTACAGATTGCCACACTTGAAAACGTAAAGCTAAAAGTGCAGGAAGAGACGGAAAAGGCGGAAGTCGCTAAATGGAAGCCGGAACCGGTGGGTATTTACGAAAACATGCAACGCGAACGCGCGCACCAAGAGGCGCTAGTGTCCGTGCACAATCAATTCAGCGGTAGTGCCTACGAAAATCCGGCGCTGGAAGTCGCCTTGGCGCGCGGCGAGCTCGGCGAGGCCGTGCAGATCGCCCGAAGCTCAGTGCGCGAGGAGATTGAAGACCTCATCACTCGCGACAATCGTGCGAATGATGCCTATAGAATCGCTTACCGCGATGCCCTGGCTCGCATCGTAAGCCTTTACACTCGACCGGATGCCGAGAGCGAGCTTGTCCGTCTCGCCGATGAATCCGCCAACGCGGAGATCGAAAAAAATGTCACCCGTAACCCCATCTGGCAGCGCCACATTGGGACTTTGGAGCCCCTGGAACGCGTGCGCTTTTTATCGCACGCCTACGCCGACACTTTTTTAAACCGCTATTCGCAGTTGACCGTGAGTAATTCCTCGGTGGTCAGTCTCACTTCACCGGAACAGCCCGGATATTTTCAGCGGCTGCGCCAAAAAGCGCTTCCGAATAAAAATACTTTTGTCGGACGCATGGTGAAAACCATTTTGCGGATCGCGGAATCGCCGATGGATGCGACGGCCCATCGTTCTGGCTTTTCCAATTTTTTACGAAGAAACATCCCCTGGTATCAAGACACCAAGACTCATGCCCAGTTAAAGTGGCGAGGCATGTGGGTCAGTCTGAGTGCGGTATGGGCTGCGCAATATTTTGTTTGGCAGGTCAAATTTCCGTGGCCGACGGCGGTCTTCTTCTTTTGGACCGCACTCTTCGTCAACATCGCCCACTCGTGGATGGATCGCATTATGATGAATTCCGGAGCGCCGCCGATGAAAACCGCGAAAGCTAAGTTCGTTTACAGCAATGTATGGACGTGGCTAAGTTATCCGACTTATTTTCCGTTCTTCTTTTACTTTAAGGACTTCAACCGTCTCTTTGACCGTTTCATCACTACTCCGCTGGCCTCGGCCGGGAACGAGGTGGTGCACGGTTGCGCAGCGCTATTGAATTCGGTGTTTTGAGCGATAGCACCGTGAACTCATTGAGCTAATACGCATGAAGGAAACTCTACATCGGCTCCATTGCGGAGCCGCACCCTTCTTAAATATTGGGGTAAACGCAACTACGGGAGGAGGGCCCCATGCGAACCCCAATACTCTGTCTTATTTTATTCATCGTCCCGTCGATTCACGCACAAGATTTTGAAAACATTGACGGCCACGCGCATGTAGTTGGCAAACCCAATCCGATGCCCAGTCAAGCACGCGAAAATTGGGTGGCGGCCTGTGAGCAATGGAAGATCGAGACTAAGGATCTCAACAGAAACAATATAGTCATGATGATGTCGTGCGAGACTCCCGCCTGTGGCGCCAATGACGCCATGTATAGCTGCGAATCCGATGCGATTTTTAAAGTCAAGACGGCCGGCGGGCGTGTCGTCCCAAAATCTACTGCGATCGTGACCGAAACGCCGCCGCCGCAAGTTTTAGTCGAGTCGGTGCCAGCACCTCGCCCCGGTTTTGTGTGGATCAGTGGTTACTGGGGATGGCAAACGCATCGTCACTATTGGTACCCCGGTCATTGGGAAAGCCACCGCCCCGGCTATTTATGGATCGGTCCGCGCTGGACACCCCATGGTCACCGCTGGGCGTTTCGAATCTGGCCATTGGCACCGATGAAAAAACTTGGCTTTGTCACTAGCATCCTTCGCCCTGTATAAATAATTACTGTAAAGATCGCGGTTTAGTCTCATCGAGCCTCACCGCTTCCGAGATCACATCCAAGGTTTCGCGTCGATTGCGCGGCGGAAGTTTGTTCACGTAAGGCATAAGGTCTTTATACCAAACATAGGCGGAATTCACCTCGCCAATAGTGGCAAGACTGCGTATCAACTGAAGCCGGCAGCTGAGTCCCTCTGGCGTTGTCGACCGCAAGCACGGCTGCGCGAGTTCTAAAATAGCCTCCTTATTGGCAGTGAGCGAAGGGGAATCCAAAGCACTCATCAGCTTTAACGCCGACTCCGCTTTCGGCGCGGCGGAGAGGGGCGGATCGGAATGCAGTTTGCCGTCCATCATATCAACTACTTTTGTTTGTACGGGATCGAGTTTGCGTGTCCAATCGCTTTGCCGTACCAGCGCCAGGCGCACCATGTACTGTTGGCATTGCGGCGTCTGCTTCTCCAAATCGCTCAAACTGAAAAGCCCGCCGCACTCAGCAGAGGTCAGCTGTTCGAGCGTCGCAGCACCCGGATGGCGCCGCAACCATAAACTAGCGAGCGTGCGCGGGGCATAGCGCCGCACCCAGCTCTTCAGCGCCGGCGTAAGTGACAACTGGCCCAGCATCGTGTTGACGTTTAGAAAAAACTCGAAGCCCGCGCGGTAGGCGAGTTTTGGGAATTCCAGTGTATGCTCGCCGTAGCGGGCGAAGAACTCCGGAGGAATGGGGATTTCGTGAGTCAACAATTGTTCGATGGTGCGCACTTGCATGCGTTCGAGATCTTCACGTACGGCTTTGGTGGTCCACTTTTGTTCTAGTCCCGCGAAGCGCCGTGGCCAATCGCGCTCTTTGCTACCGATGAGGACGAGGTCGGCTTGGGTCGTTTTGAAAATATGCACTTCGGGAAAAACCGCCGCGAAAGTATTGATCACCATTCCCACGATGGGCAATGACAAGTCGTACTCGTGAAACCACTGGGCATAAATTCCGCCGGGCTCAAGGCGCTCTGCCGCCAACGTTAAAAATTCCTTGGAATAAAGACGCTCGACCCCGGTGACCCACGGATTGCTGGGCTCTGAGGCGATCACGCTGTACTTCGCGGGATCGGCGAGAAGCTTTTGAAAAGCATCGCCAATTTGAAAATGAATTTTGGCATTTTGGGTGACGCCGTGATTGTAGGGATCAAAGAGCGGCGCGAATTCTCCCACCAGCGGCGACATTTCGAACACCTGAATGCCTTGGACTTGCGGATAGAGTGAAAACGTGCCTGCGGTGATGCCAGTGCCAAAACCAATCACCGCCACCCGCGCCAAGTCCGCGGATGAAAACAACGCCGGCAAATGCGCCATCAAAGATCTAAAGGGCCAACGCGTGCCGGCCTTTTCCCCGGTCGTTACGTTGGCCGCACAAAGTCCGACGTTTGTGGACGGCTACGTTCCCGAAGCGCTTCGCACCAATCTCCACGTGGGAAGCTTGGTGGAGGTAACCTCAATGACGGACAGTAGCGTGGCCGTTGTCGGCAAAGTGGTGGGCTTGGGAGCGCGCTACGTCATCATCCCTCCCCGCTTGGTGCCCGAAGCGCGCGGCATAGAGTTGTGGGGCCGCGAGGTGACCGTCGAGATTCCGCATAGCTCACATCTGCTGCTCGCTGAAAAAGTTTTGATCTCACCCAAATATTCGCTGTCTTTGGGGTTTCTGGACAACAGCGCTTTGGCGGAGGATGCGCCCGCGCACCCGACCGGGAGTCCGCAACCCGTGGAAATTTCTCCCGAGCTTGCGGCGAAAACTAGCTTCGGGGCATCGGGCGCGGTCTACTTGCCCGACCTTAAGAAATTCCGGGTGGTCTCCGACGACACCGATGCAGCCAAGACCCCTTGGCTGTTTTTGCTGTCACCCGAAGGAAAGGTGGACGAGCAGCCGCTGCTCGTACCTGGAGTGAGTAATGTGGTGGACTTTCTGGAAAAGGTGCAGACCTTTAATCTCGAACTTCAACTTCTCACCCAATACCGCCGCCGCGCGTTCCTTTCCGCGCACGATGCTTACGCGCGTGTGACTTTCGATATCGATCTCAAATATTACCACGAGCGGCGCTACAATGTGCATCCCGATCAGGCTCTGATGCAGAACTATGATCATCCCGACACTTACGAAGACTATGGATCGGGCCGCAATGTTATTTTAGAGTTAAAGTGTGAACGGAAAATTCCGAGCTGGATGATTGTCATGATTCGCACCTTTCAGCTCACTCACTATCGTTTTTCAAAATTCTACGGAGCCATGATCGAGGGCTTTGGCCAAAATGATCGAATGTTAACCTACCAGCAGGCTCGTCAGTAGGGAAACTCGATATGGCCAAAAACACATTTCAGGTACTCTCCTTCAGGATATTCAGGGCGCACAGGATGATCGGGGCCGTGTCCGCCTAGCGCGACCGCTTTGAACATCCGGCCGGCTTTTTGACTGGCTTGAGCGATGACCTCTCGCCATTCGCTGGCTGCGACTAAACCTGAACAAGAACTCGCGACATAGAGCCCTCCCGGCTTAGCCAAGCGCATGGCTTCGCGATTGAGCTTGGTGTAAGCCCGAAGACCTGATTCATGATCGGCGCGCTTCTTTACAAAGGCCGGCGGATCACAGATCACCACGTCAAACGACTTCTCAGGCAGCTGCGCCAGATCTTTGAGGACGTCTCCCTGTACGGTGGCCACCGTCTTCGCCAGCGGCTCCAAATTACTTTTGGCGAGCATCAAAGCCTTTTCTGAAGCATCAAACAAAGTGACATGCGCGTTTTTGTTGAGAGCACGGGCCGCGTGCGCGGCCCATTGGCCCACGTAGCAGCAAATATCTAAAACCCGCAATTCGCCGTCGCTCCTCAACAGTGTGCGCATTACCTGCGCGTTCCACTGTTGGTCCAGAAAAAATCCGGTCTTTTGCCCGCGCAAAAGATCGCAGCTCAATATCAATTTTCCATGTAAACATATTTTATAGTTTTCTAAATCGACCGCCGCCCCCCGCACTACGGATTTTTCCGCCAGCGACAAACCTTCCAGCACGCGACTCTTTGACGACGGCGCCACCACCACGGTGAGTGGTTGGAGCTCCTGAGCAAATTCCTCGAGCGCGGAATAGATCTGCGGCAGTGCCTTCTCGATACCCGCGGTGGAGGCCTGGACCACCACTGTCCAGCCCTGATCGGGCGTGAGAAACGCATCGACAATCAACCCGGGAAGTCCGTCGGCTTCGGCATACACCCAGCGGTGGCTGGCGCTGGCCCACCCGCAGCGCTCTCGCAGCGAGCGAGCGGCGCGCAGACGCTCGCGCAAAAACCCTGTGGTCATCAACAGCGGACCGTCACTCGCGCGTGACGAAAGCCTGCGAAAACAAATTTGCGATTTGGGATGGCCATAGCCAAACGCCAAAAAGTGATTTTGAAAATCGCGCAGCTCGACCAGATCGCCAGGTATGAGTTCGCGCGCGGACTGGGCCAATTCGCTGGCAAAAATCCATGGGTGGCCTGCACGAAAACGCCGTTCGGCGCCTTTTTTAAGCCGCCAAACCGTCATCCATGGTCGCGCTGCGGAATAAAAAATTCCGTGGGATGCGCCCAAAAACGTTTAAACAAGAGACGAAGAAGCTCACGCGACTGTCCAAAACGAATACCGCGCGACCGTACCGCGAGATTAAGAGTAAGAAAGAAACTGACGGCCAAATTGATTAATCCGAAGCCAAAAATGGCGAGACCGACGGTGAATAGCACGGGTAGTGGCACGCGAAAATCTAGGCTGGCCACCGCTGCGCCAAATTGACCTGAGGAGAATGTAATATGGCGAGTGTCGAGGGGAAGGCCAAACACTTTCCCAATCGGGCCCACTAGACCTAAATAAAAACCGAGGCCTACATTGCCCACCCAGAAACCCAGATTGTGATCGATATAATGGATGACACGGTCCAAATTGCGAGTGCTCACAAATCGCCGCAGAAGTGACGAATTTTTTAGACGCGATCCCACCCGATTAAACACAAACCAATTGTCGGCAAAACCTGCGATTAGGCCTGCGCCACAAAGACCCACACCGGCGACTGCCGCATAGAAAAAGGCGAGACTGTGCCAGGGATGCAGAGATTCAATCAACGTCCACGCCTTTTCATGACTCATGATCGGCATCTTAAAAGAATTAAACGGCAAACAAATAAATATCGCCATTGGAAAGGCGATCAAATAGTTTCCAAGCAGCGCAATCATTTGACTGCGAATGGTACAGACGATCACCTCACATAGGTTCTGCATCGCCTGATGGGAATTGGCCGCTTGATCCAGTGAAGACGCCAGAGTGCTGGCCGTCATCGCCGGCTGCTTGGTCGCCAGGGTGCCGCCCATGGTGTGAATCCATAAAAATCCGATCGAGTAAAGCATGGCGTAGGTGAGCCCCTCAGGTCCGGGCGGCAAATGCAGATGGGACAAAATAATTTTCATCACTGCTAGGCCCGCAACAATCGCGCCACCGATGGCGGCCGACTGAAACATGAGGTTCCATTCGCGCCGGCTGCGAGTGATGTAATGCTCGCCGGTTTTACCGGTGTGCTCGGTGATTTGAAACGCCAGCATACCAATGTTCTGGCCGATAAATCGTCCAATGTCGAAGCGGCGGATTTCCGCCAACAGAATTTCGTAAAATAATTCAAAGGCGCTTTCGCCTTTCCACTGGCCAAGGCTGGCCTCAATCACATCGAGGATCAGGCTCATGCGCTTGGTGACCTGCTGGATTTTAAGCAGCTGATAGGTCAGCGCCATCGAAACGCCATCTTCTTTGCGCCGCGATCTAGCCCAGGTTGCGGCCGAGGCGCAGCGCCCGATGGCCTCACGAATTTGGGGGATGGCGGCCTCGCCCTGGCCGTCGAGTAAACCATGCACACTGCGGGTCACATGGAGAAACGCGTGCTGGTAATCCTGGCGCGAACGCAAACGCCGATTGACCACGGGATCGTAACCAAGACCGGCCAGGCGCAGGCTCAAAATCTCGAGCGCCAAACATAATTGCGGCACCAGTCCTGTAATCAGTTTTTGTTTATTTGAAAACAACAAATGCAGCAGCTCCGCGAACTTCGCCCGGTCGATGTTCTCGAGCCAATTGGCGTCACTTTGCGAATCAAAAACGCGCGACAAAAAATACAAAATATCGGTGTTTTCCACCGGCTTGGGCAAAACTTTGTACTCTAAGCGCTGGTAAATCTCTGAGAAAATGCCCTTTTCTAGGGTCAAGTTTGCCTCGGTTAAGGCGCTCACAATGTCTTGGGTGAGAAGAAAGTCGACGAGCTGGCGTGGAAGGTTTTCACGGACATGGGAACTGAGCCGCACCTCTTCCACCAATTGTTTCAAATTGGTGTTGGGATTGGCAGTGGCCCCGATCAGACCGGGGCGAATCTGCCGCACAAAGCGTCTAAGTTCCCGTTCCAGCGTCATCATAATTTAGAGCGAGCAAGCGGGTGACCCGCTCGGTCCGCGATTAAAATACATAGCTGAGTGAACCCTCAAAGCGACCATGGTCATTGGCCATCGCCTGCACCAAAGCCAAGTCAAAATTAAAGTTATTCAGGCTCGCGCCAGCACCCGCGCCAACCGCCGTGCTGTTCATCGCGTTTTCGTTGCTATCGTTGTCATTGATCGTGCCGCCCATCGTGGTCTTGTTGTTGCCCAGCAAAACATTCTGACGAACGCTGGCACGCAAGCGCAACCACGAGTTGCCGTCAGCCTCGACTCCGAGGGTGACGGGAGTCATGAGAACTTTAAAACTTTCCTCGGGATTGTTATGGCTATCCGAGGCTTTTTCGTCGAGCCAACCGAGCTCAAGCGAAGAAAAAATTCGGGCGTTGTTGGCCATACTGCGAACATAGGCGGCGCCAGCGAAAATCGACGTGCGTTTGCCATCGTAATCAAAAGTCGTGCTATTGGAAGCGCTGTACTTATCATAAGTCAGCTGGCCGTAAACCCGGATTTCAGAAGTGATTTGAAAACCGCCGCCGGCTTTAAGGCCGAATCCTTCATTTAGCTTGGCCGTTGTGGTCGCCAAATCAGTTTCACTTTTCGCCGCTAGCAACACCGAACCGAAGGCCTCAAAGCGATCGCTTTGCACACCGCCGCGGAAATCAAAAGCTTGCACGCTGGACTGCTTGCCCGCGGCGCCCGTAGCTGCCTTTGAACGGGTGAGAGCTAAGCCGCCGCCCCAGCGCAGACTGCCGACGCCGCCATACATAATGTCCAAATTATTCTGGCCTTCGACGAAAGTGCCGCCCGAAGCGACGTTGGTAGGAATGTCCGATAGATAGCCATTCACTTCTCGAATTAAATTATTAAAGCTCGTCACGCGCCCAAGCTGCGCGCCCAATTTGCCTGGACCGACCGCCATCACAAAGCCGCCCTCATTTTCAGTAATCGGTGCCGTTACACCCGGACGGACTTGGCGTCCCCACTCAAAATTGGCATTGTCTTTCAAGAGCGAAATCTGCGCGGGATTCAGAAATACATTACGCGTGTCCAATAAATAATACGAACCGTCGGCATCCTGGTTTAAAGAATGCATCCGGGCCTTGGTGGCGTAGGCAGAGGTTGTGGCGAGGCAAATCAATGCTAAAACGAGACTTCTCATGATTAAAGTTCCTTTCGGTTAGAACGAAAGTTTTAAGCCGAAAGGACCTCCGTTACAAAAGAAAAGGCGTTGCGGCAAAGACCTCAGGGCTTCACGAGACGATCCAAAACAAACGGCAAAATGCCGCCACTGCGGAAATATTTTAATTCGTTCGGTGTATCAATGCGCAGTAAGGCTTTGACCTTTTGCACTTTGCCGTTCTTGCGAATATGAATCTCGAGTTCACACTTGGGGGTCATTTGCTCCAAACCGAAAACGTCAACCTCTTCATCGCCCGTTAGCGCCAATGATGTCACCGTCGTCGACCCGGTAAATTGCAGCGGCAGAACTCCCATTCCGACAAGGTTCGAACGGTGAATGCGTTCAAAACTTTCCGCCACAATGACTCGCACGCCTAATAAGCGAGTGCCTTTGGCTGCCCAGTCCCGCGACGAACCCGAGCCATATTCTTTGCCGGCGAAAACCACCATCGGAGTTTTGCGCGCGCGGTAGGTTTCAGCCGTAGCATAAATGGTGGCGTCTTTGTTGTCCGGAAAGACTTTGCTGAAGCCGCCCTCTTTATCCACCATTTTATTGCGAATCCGCACATTGGCAAAAGTTCCGCGAATCATCACCTCATGGTTCCCGCGCCTGGCGCCGTAAGAGTTGAAATCCGTCGGATCCACACCCTTGGCGATCAAGTATTCCCCTGCCGGCGTGCTCTTGCCAATATTGCCGGCCGGAGAAATATGATCGGTGGTAATAAAATCGCCGAACAGTCCCAAGATCCGTGCGCCTTTCACTTCGGAGGCTTTGGCCTGTTCGATCAGCTCGCGGTCGAAGAACGGCGGCTTTTTAATATAAGTCGATGAATCCGACCACGCATAGGTCGCAGCCGAAGGTGCGACTGTCTTTTGCCACAGTGCTTCGCCCTTAAACACATCGCCATAAGCCTTACTGAATTTTTGCGCGGTGACATGCTTGGTGACGAGGGCCGCGATCTCGGCGCGATCGGGCCAAATGTCTTTTAGAAATACGCCTGTGCCGTTTTGATCGTAGCCCACGGGCTCAATGGTGAGATTGACTTGGATATTTCCCGCCAAAGCATAGGCCACTACCAGCGGCGGCGACGCTAAATAATTGCCGAGCACATTGGGATGAATGCGCGCCTCGAAATTGCGATTGCCCGAAAGCACGGCGGTCGTGGCGAGCCCGCCTTTGTCCACCGCGGATTGAATATGCGGCGGCAACGGCCCGGCGTTGCCGATGCAGGTGGTGCATCCGTAGCCCACCAAATTAAAACCAAGACCATCGAGCGCAGCGCTCAAGCCCGCGTCGTCGAGATAATCAGAAACAACTTTTGAGCCAGGCGCGAAACTGGTTTTCACCCACGGCTTCACTTGCAAACCTTTTTTGAGTGCATTGCGCGCGAGCAAGGCTGCACCGATCATCAAATCCGGATTCGAAGTGTTGGTGCAAGAAGTGATCGCGGCAATCACCACTGAGCCATGGGTCAAATTGTATTTCGGCCCGTTAGGATCCGTCACGGGTATCAGGCTGCCGATGGGGCCGAGAGCCGCATCGGGATGAGTCGCGGCTTTTTCAATCGATGGCACGCCGAGCGCTTTGGTGTCATCAGCCCAGGTTTTCAATTTCGCCGCATCTATTTTTTGTAAGTCCTGACCATAGCGCGCCAGCAAGAATTGACGGAAGGACGTGCGCACGTGCTTTAAAGTCGAGCGATCATGGGGCTTACTCGGGCCCGCCATGGAAGCTTCCACCGTGCCAAGATCGAGTTTGAGGATATCGGAATAAACCGCGGGCTTGGTTTGGGCGTCGACAAAAAGCTCTTGGGCTTTATAGTAAGCTTCGGCACGTTCGGCGCGCTCGCTGCGGCCGCTGGCTTTGAGATACTCGATGGTTTTGGCATCGACCGGAAAAATCCCGATGGTCGCACCATACTCAGGAGCCATATTCGCCATCGTCGCGCGGTCGGCGACGCTCAACGTACTCACGCCGCTGCCGAAATATTCGACGAATTTTCCGACCACGCCTTTTTTGCGTAGCATTTGGGTGACCGTGAGCACCAAGTCGGTGGCCGTCGCCCCGGGCAGCAACTGCCCGGTCATCTCAAAACCCACGACTTGCGGAATCAACATCGTGCAGGGTTGGCCGAGCATCGCGGCTTCGGCCTCGATACCGCCGACACCCCAACCCACCACGCCGAGCGCGTTGACCATGGGCGTGTGCGAGTCGGTCCCCACCACCGTGTCAGGGTAAACAAAATTAATTTTGTTCATCTCGCCCAGCATCGCCACGTGCGATAAATACTCTAGGTTTACCTGATGGCAGATTCCGGTGGCGGGCGGCACCACCTGAAAATTGCGAAACGCCTTTTGGCCCCACTTCAGAAATTCATAGCGCTCTTGATTGCGCGAAAATTCCAACCGCGAATTTTTTTCCAGCGCGTCCGGGGTGCCGTAGAAATCGACCTGCACCGAATGATCGATCACTAAGTCCACGGGCTGCAGCGGATTGACTTTGTCCGGCTGCCCGCCTTTTTCCACCATGGCTGCGCGCATGGCGCCAAGATCGGCCACCACCGGCACGCCGGTGAAATCTTGTAATAACACCCGGCCCGGAGTGAACTGGATTTCATGGTCGGACTCTTGCTTTGCGTCTTGTTTGACCAGCGCTTCGATGTCGGATTTTTTAACCACTTCGCCATCTTCGTAGCGCAGCAAGTTTTCCAATAGAATCTTTAAGCCGTAGGGCATGCGCGCCAAATCCACACCCATTTTCTTCGCCAGCTTGGGCAGGGAATGATAGTGGTAAGTCTTACCTTGAACTTGCAGCGTTGAGAGTGTTTCAAAGGAATTCATGGACGCCACCTTTCACATCTTTTGGGTCTAAGGTTATTGAATGATTCACTCTTTGACACTTTTAAAGTGCACTCACCTGTACGGATAACGCCTACTGTCTAAGCGGTTCATTGCCCAAATAAACGACATTTTTCGCTCAATCAAATGCCGGCGAGGCCCGAACCGCGCGGCTTTCAAGGATTTTTCATGCGCAGCCGACAAAGTCCATTATGAAAATATCTCACGCGCTTTTCATGGTTTCATTTTGTGCCACCGCCTTAACCGAATGCGCGCCTCCGGGAAAATCGGCGCAGGTGCTCGCGACTTCTACGGTCGATAATCTAGGTTGCACAGGGGCGCAAAGTGAAATGTGGAGCGGCTTGCAGAAGCTGGCCGAAAGCGGCGATGAATTCCCTGGAGCCGCGCGACTCAAGAGCGAACTTTTGCGTGTGGGTACGGAACGTGGCCTAGATTTAGCGGAGTTTGCCGACGCGTTTATCGCGAACTACGAAACCACCATCGGCGGAATTCAAGACAGCTTTGGACCACGCGATGTTTCCGAATGGAAAAAAGCTTTGGCGGAGATGGAAATCGGCATTCGGGTGACCTCGGTTCATGCCCAACTGCAGGGCAAGATTCAAACCTCGCTCGATCGCCTCGCCGCTTCCGACCGGGCGCTCAAAGTGAACTGCACCCAGCCCGAACCGCCCGTGGTAGTGGATACGCCAACGCCTGCGACCGCGTGGGCGCAGCTTTTGGCCTCAGGAGTAAGCCCCGAAGTCTACGGTGCGCGCCGGGCTTTGGCCGTCGCTTATCAGAGCTGCGACGCCTTGAATCTTGCACCAATGAGCGCCGCCACTCCGGGCGTGCAAGGCATCAAATCTATCGGTGTTCGCAGTGACGGCGGGCAGATCCGCGATATCGCCAGTCTCGCCGCGCTCACGGCCACTGACTATTACATTGCGGGCCTGAACCTGGCACAGCCCTCTTGCTTCGACGTACGCAAGAAGCCGCTGATCTACAATTTTGGCGGCAAGCCATTCACCGTGAGCGCTAAACCGCAACTACTGGATTTATTTACTCACATCTCTAGCGGCGGCCCCACCCTGGGAATCGATTGCTCGGGTTACGTATTTTCGGCGCTCGCGCTCGCGGGCCTTAAGCTCGACCCGAAGCCCACCAGTGTGATGAAAGCCGATTTGGTGCAGGGATTGCCCTCCGGCGCCTTCAAGGAGCCCCAGGCGAACAACTTGGGTTGTTTACAAAAAATTTCTGTCACCGCCGAGACCTCGATTCTGCCAGGCGATATCGCCGCGATCAACGGCCACGTGGTGATGGTGGATTCCGTCGGCGCGGATCCGCTGGCGATCGCTTTCGCGCGCAGTTTCGACGATTGCACCAGCGCCAAAATCAAACCCAGTGCTTTTAACTTTGTGATCGCGCAAAGTGCGCCGATAAAAGGCGGTATCGGCATTAACCGCATTCGCGCCGTTGACTACATGCCCGAGTCCACCACCATCCGCAACGGATTTATCGCTTATGCGGTGGCCGCTTGCCGCGCGAGATTCTCGGGAAGCGCAGAAGCAATATCGCCTGACTTTTCGCTGGTTCGCCATACGAAAACCAAAGCTTGTCTCGCGCCAAAGCCTCTGGTGATGACTCATGAGGAGTGTATTGCGACGTGTCCGGGAAAGTAAGGTCGTGGTTATTTGGCAGAAAGCGTGCAAGGGCTCGCCCGGGCGCTGCAACGGCCGCTCATGAGAGTCTCCCTTTGAGTTCTATCATGCCACTGCAAAATCTAAAAAACTACCGCTCTTCGACCACGATATGATTGGCAAAAAAATGTTCGCGCAAAATCTGCCGGTAATAATCTGGACCCTTTGCCTTTTCTGCCGTCACGATCAATTCACACGCCACCGCTTGCGGTGCGATTCGCCAAATATGAAAGTCATTGATGCGGGTGCCGTCGCGCTCGATCAACTGCCGTAGTCTAGCCCAGTCCACAGACTTCACATTGCTATCGAGCAACTCGCGCCCAGTGTCGCGACAAAGCTGATAAGACCAGCTCAATATCACCATGGCCCCGACAATGCCGGTGAGCGGATCGAGGAAATTCCATTGGTAGAGTTTAGCCAGGGAGAGCGCCCCCACCGCCAGCATCGACGTTAGAATGTCCGCTAGCACATGTAAAAAAGCACTGCGCAGATTGTGATCGTGAACATGGCCATGGGCATCGCGCTGCTGGTGCCCTGGGGAGTTTCCGCTCCCGAATCCCCCGTTGAGAATGAGCGCGCCCGCGACGTTGGCAACCAAGCCGATGATGGCAACTACAATCGCTTCATCAAAATGAATGGCGACCGGCTCAAACAGCCGTGAAAAGGATTCCACCGTCAACCACAGGGCGACAATCGACAGCACGATGGCACTGGTGTAGCCGCCAAGTGGAATCAGTTTACCTGGACCAAACGATAGCCCGCGGCAAAACTTGCTGGATTTAGATAAACGATACGCCAGCCAGCTGATCGCGAGGGCGCCCACGTGCGAGCCCATGTGCCAGCCCTCTGCCACCAGCGACATCGAACCCGCGCGATAGCCTACCGAAATTTCCAGTACCATCAAGCCAAGGGTAAAGCCCACCAACCACTTGATCTTGCTTTGATTGGCCTGCAATTGACGGTCCTGGGCCAGGTAATCGACGCACTCTGAACACTCAAATTTCATACTCAAGTCCTCTCAGTTTTCGCCTGGCCTGGCAAGGCGAACTTGTGCCAGACCTTTGGCGTTTCGCTTACATATACATGTGTTTCTCTTTTGCTCTCTAGGCACAAAGTCGCGGCTACTTTAACCTAGAGATCGAATAGGGGGTCGACCATGGAACGACGTGAATTTCTCTTACTAGCGCTGACTGCGGCATCCGGGATTCTAATTTCGGCATGTGCCGGAGGAGGTGGCAGATCGGATGTGGAGGCCAAGGCCGCGCCCGGCGGTGGTCATGGCGATTGCTCGGGCGGTGCCGCAACGACTTACATGAATCCGGGCCATCCTCATACCACGGTCAATCTGACTGTCGCGCAAGTGCTGGCTGCGGTTCCCGGCGACTACACCTTGCTCGCGGGGAGCCATAGTCACAGCTTCACTTTAACTGCCGCTGATTTTGTCACCTTGCGCGCCGGTCAGGTGATTCAAAATCGCGTGGAATCCGATGGCTTGGAGCACGGGCACGAGATTGATATTGTCTGCACATAGAACTGTTGACGCCAGCGGTGCCGGCATTCGATACCTGACGAACTATGTCCGATGTTGAGCCCGACGCCGTCCGCGCCGCCATTCAGGTCCTTGAGAAATTGAGCCACAATGGCGCGGGCCTTGATAATTTGCCCGAAGATTTGCGGGTGAAATTGATGACCGCGGCCGGGCAACTCTCACGCCCCGATAAGAATGCCATTCGCGCTCGCAATCGGGACATTCATCGCCAGCGCCGGCAACGCGTACTCGGCGCGGACAAACAGGCGCGGCGCCAAACGGGAATTCGCGCCGCCCGGCGTGAAACTGTGTTTAGTGCACCCGCACAAATCACTGCTCGCGAAGGCGTGACACTGCAGATTCCGCGTAACTGCTATGTGTGTAAAGCTGAGTACCGGCAGGTGCATTTCTTTTACGACTCCATGTGTGCAAGTTGTGCCGAATTCAATTACAACAAGCGCTTTCAGCGCGCCGATCTCACTGGCCAGGTGGCGCTCATCACCGGCGCGCGGCTAAAGATCGGCTATCAAGCGGCGCTGATGATGCTACGTTCGGGCGCGCATGTGATCGTGACCACCCGCTTTGCAAAGGACGCAGCCAAACGCTATGCAGCCGAAGCGGACTTCAATGAATGGAGCCACCGCCTCGATATTCACGGCCTGGATTTGCGCCATATCCCAAGCGTTGAGATTTTTTCAGGTCTGCTCACCCGGAAATACCCCCGCCTCGATATTTTGATCAATAATGCGGCTCAGACGGTGCGTAGGCCCGCGGAATTCTACAACCACCTGATGCCTGGCGAGCGCTCACCGCTTCAGGGGCCGGCTGCAGCTTTGTTACGCGCCTACGAAAAAAACAAATCGAGTTTACTAAACACCAACCTGCCGGCGGTCGATTGGCATAGCCGCGCGCCTGGCGTCGGGATTTTGGCCGCGGCGGAACTGTCGCAGATTCCTTATTCCAACGACACTGCGGATGAAGCGAGCTTTCCCGTCGGCCAGCTCGACGCCGACCTCCAGCAGCGCGACCTGCGCCATATAAATAGCTGGCGTTTAAGCCTGGCGCAAGTGCCTACGCTTGAGATGCTTGAAGTGCAAATGGTCAACTCCATTGCGCCATTTGTTCTGTGCAGTCGGCTCGCGGATTTTATGCGTCGGGATCCGACGGGTCGCAAACATATCGTCAATGTTAGCGCCATGGAGGGAAAATTCACCCGCTTCACCAAGACCGATAAGCATCCGCACACCAATATGGCCAAGGCCGCGCTCAATATGATGACTCACACATCGGCGCGCGGTCTGGTGAAGGACGGGATTTTTATGAACGCGGTCGACACCGGCTGGGTCACCGACGAGGATCCCCAAGCGATCAGCCTGCGCAAGCAAGCCGAGCATGATTTTCAGCCGCCGCTCGATATTGTCGACGGCGCCGCCCGGGTCTGCGACCCGTTTTTTCACGGGATCTTGAGCGGCGAACATTGGTGCGGAAAATTTTTAAAGGACTATTTCCCCACCGATTGGTGACAAACTGGCCCCCTTAAACTTCCCGTTCCAGGGTCAAAACTACAAATAAGGGGGCCAGTTAATGAAACTTACGTCCCGTCTTCGCTAAGTTTAGCAACGGTTGCGACGGTTTTAAGCGTGCGCCGCACTTGCTGGCATAAACTTCCAATTCTTGCGCCACGTACTGGGTCCCGAGTGAATCGGCATATTTTAGCAAGCCACCGCGAAATGGCGGAAAACCCGTGCCCATAATCATCGCCAAGTCGACCGCGTCGGCAGACTCAACAATGCGGTCTTCGATTAAGGCGAGCGCGGCTTCATTGATCATGGTGAAAACTCCACGCTCAACGCATTCCTTTTCACTGAGCGGATTGGTGGGAGCCTTCAATTTCAATTCAGCGTAAATCGATTGGTCCACCGACAATTGTTTACCCTTGTGGTCATAGAGGTAAAATCCGCGGCCGCTTTTTTTGCCAAGCCGCTTGGATTCACCGAGATTCAAAATTAGATTCGGTACCTCGATGCGATCGCCGAGTGATTTGTGGAATATCTTAACGACCTTGATGCAAACATCCAGTCCGACTTCATCCATCAGACGATACGGCCCCATCGGCATACCGAAGTGGTGGGTATAATACTTATCGACCACGTCGACGGCCATTCCGTCTTGCAAGATAAACATAGCTTCAATCAAATATGGCATTAGCAGCCGATTGACCAAGAATCCCGGACCGTCTTTGACCACCACTGGCGTCTTGCCCATTTTTTTGGCGAGGTCGAAAATCGTGGCGGTGGCTTCATCGCTGGTCTTAGGACCACGAATGACTTCGACCAACGGCATTTTGTCCACGGGATTAAAGAAGTGCATGCCGACAAAGTTTTCCGGATGAGGAGCGGCTTCGGCCATTTCTGTCACACTAAGTGACGAAGTGTTGGTGGCTATGATCGCATTGGGGCGACACTTGCTCGCAGCCTCGGCGATTACCTTTTTCTTAATGTTCATGTCTTCAACGATGGCTTCGATCACCACGTCAATAGTTTTGAAACCTGAGTAATCAAGCGTGCCGGAAATATGTGACATTTTTTCGTCGAGGTCATATTTGGTAATTTTACGACGTTTCATATACTTGCCGAAGATTTCGGCGGCATGGCGGAGGCCCAAGGCTAGGGCATCGTTGTTGATATCCTTCATGCGCACGTCGATGCCGCGATCCGCAGCCACTTGCGCGATACCGCCACCCATGGTGCCGGCCCCCATAACCCCAATGTGCTTTACCGGAAGCGGCTTGATCGCCTTGTTGTCTATTCCGGTTTGTTTTTTGACGGCTTCCATCATGTAAAACAAATCGATCAGGTTTTTGGAAATCGCGGTGGTCGCGACCTCAGCGAAACCTTCGCCTTCAATGGCTAAGGCGCGCTCGCGATTGCGCATGCCATGAGTCTTGTGCACGACTTCCAGCGCCTTGAGAGGCGCAGGGTAAAAGCCTTTGCTGGCTTCCAGCACCGCCCGCTTGGCCAAAAAGAAAACTGCGGGCCGCCCGAGAGCGGAGGACTTCAATTTGCTTGGAAGATCACGGGGAGCGTAAACTTTTTGGCGTTTACGTCCGCCCTCCGCCACTTTTTCACTAGCCATTTTGGCGGCGAAACTTTCCAACTGTTCGGTGGGAACGCAGGCGTCGACTAGGCCAAGCTTTTCCGCCTTACGTCCGTCGACCGCTTTGCCTTGCAAAATTATATCGAGCGCGGCCTCTACGCCAATTACGCGGGGCAAGCGCACGCAGCCGCCAAAGCCAGGGATAATACCAAGCTTGGTTTCGGGCAATCCAATTTTAGTATCATTGCTGTCTGAGCAAATGCGGTAATCGCAGGCCAGCACCAACTCACAGCCACCGCCCATGCAGGCGCCATGAATTGCAGCAATGGTCACCATGGGCAAATCTTCGAGTGCGCTGAAGATTTCATGAGCCTGAGTTAGAACTTTGGTGAATTCTTCTTTGCTGTTGATTTTCTTGATTTCTTCGATATCGGCGCCGGCTATAAATATTTTTGGTTTACGTGAGATCAAAACCACGGCTTTGTATTTAGAAGCTTTGAGTTCTGCGACCACTTCCTTAAGTCGTGTCATCACCGGCGTCGAGAGCTTGTTGACCTTTTCGCCCATCAAGTCCCACTCGAGCCACGCCACTTCGCCTTTGCCAACGATCTTCAAACTCTCTTGAATGCTCATCTTATGCCTCCCGCTCTAAAATCACCGCACCGCCCTGCCCGCCACCAATACACAAAGTCGCTAAGCCAAACTGCACATTGCGCTTTTTAAGTTCCTTCATCAACGTGACCACTAAACGTGAACCCGTCGCGCCGACGGGATGGCCCAAGGCAATCGCACCACCGTTAACGTTGAGTCTGTTCATATCCACATCGCCGACCTTGCGTTCGAGCCCTAATTTGTCTTGCGCGAATTTGTCGCTGCCGAATGCCTTGACACAGGCGAGCACCTGGGCCGCGAAGGCCTCATTGAGTTCAATTAGATCCATGTCCTTCAGCTGCAGCCCCGCACGCTTAAGTGCGAGCGGAGTGGCGTAAACCGGGCCTAGCCCCATGCGCTCAGGATCACATCCCGCAAACGCATAGCTCCTAATGCTGGCGATTGGAGTGTAACCGAGTTCCTTAGCGCGTTTGCGGCTCATCAAAAGCACAGCGGCGGCGCCATCGGTGATGGGACATGCGTTCGCGACCGTGACCGTGCCATACTTGCGGTCGAAGAAGGGCTTCAACTTCGCCAATTGCGCCATTGATTGATCGGGGCGCGGGCCGATGTCTAGAGTAACGAATTCCTTAAACGCCGGCGGTAAAAAAACTGCAGTGGTTTCTTCGTCGAGCCGTCCGCTTTTTTGCGCGGCCACGGCTTTTTGGTGACTGTTTAAGGCAAACGTATCTTGCTCTTCGCGGGTGAGATTCCACTCCTTCGCTAAAATTTCCGCGGTTTGACCCATGTTGACGCCCTTAAACGGATCGGTGAGACCTTCAACGAGAGAAATGCGCGGCTTATAGGCCGTCGCCGCCATGGGTGCTGTAGTGGCAAGTTCAACCACCTGACGCAGGTCCGCTTTGAATAAACTCCACAGTGCTCCCAGCTGCTGGGGTGTGTTGCGCGCACCGGAAAGGCGCTCGAAAGCCTTAACGAACGGACGGCTCATGATCAACGGAGTTTGTGACATATTTTCGCTGCCTCCGGCGATCACTACGTCACAGGTGCCCGCGCGGATGCGCTCGAAACCGGTCGTCACACTTTCTAACGCCGACGCGCAGTTGCGGTGTACACTGACGGCCGGGGTTTTTTCGGGAAGCCCCGCGCGTAAGCCGATCACGCGCGCGATATTGGCGGCATCGGAAGGATTTCCAGTGTTGCCGACGATCACTTCGTCCACCACATTAACATCGAGATTCGCGCGCTCGATCAACTCGTGCACCGCGACCCGTCCCAATTCGGCGGGATGAATGTCTTTGAATTTTCCACCGGACTTGACGAATGGGGTGCGTACGCCTTCGACTAGGACTACATCGCGATCTGCGGCCATGGTGTGTCTCCTTTATGCTGCTGAATTACAGTGAGTGGAAGGGTTGGAATTGTCAACTGTGCATTGACTTCCGGGGCGCCACTTTCTAAGCTTTTCAGGCGAGGGAAACATATGGCGAAAGAACCGCAGACCGAGAAGAACATTGCTGACAAAGCCGCTTTGAAGCAGGCCAATATGGAAAAGGAGGCGCTGGAATATCACGCCAAAGACCGACCCGGAAAAGTCGAAGTCATCTCCAGCAAAGAGTGCCGCACCGAGCACTCCTTGTCCCTCGCCTACTCACCCGGTGTCGCAGCTCCGTGCAAGGAAATCGCCAAGGACCCAGCTAAAGTTTACGACTACACCACGAAAGGCAATTTAGTCGCGGTGATTTCCAATGGCACTGCGGTCCTGGGCTTGGGAAATCTTGGACCGCTCGCGAGCAAACCGGTGATGGAAGGCAAAGGCGTTTTGTTTAAGCAGTTCGCCGGCATCAATGTTTTTGACTTGGAACTGAACACTCAAAGCACCGCCGAATTTGTCGCCGCGGTGAAAGCTCTTGAGCCTACATTTGGCGGAATTAATCTCGAAGATATTGCCGCGCCGGAGTGCTTTGAAATAGAAGAGACGCTGAAACGTGAGATGAAGATCCCGGTGTTTCATGATGACCAGCATGGCACGGCCATTATCTCTGGCGCGGCACTTCTCAACGCGTGCCTGGTGACCAAGCGCAAAACCTCCGATGTACGCGTGGTTTTTAACGGCGCGGGTGCGGCGGCAATTTCATGCGCTAAAATTTTTAAGGCTCTCGGCGTGAAGCAGCAGAATATTTTGATGTGTGATTCTTCGGGCGTGGTTTACCGCGGTCGCACGAAGGGGATGAATAAATACAAAGAGGAATTTATTGTCGACACCGAGGCCCGCACGCTAACTGATGCGCTCACTGGCGCCGATGTGTTTGTCGGACTAAGCGTTGCCAACGTTATGACCGCGGAAATGTTGCTAGCGATGAACAAGAGCCCGATCGTGTTTGCCATGGCCAATCCCGATCCTGAGATCGATCCGATCTTGGCGAAACAGATCCGCCCCGATGTGATTATCGCCACCGGGCGCTCGGACTATCCAAATCAGGTCAATAATGTGTTAGGCTTTCCTTCTATCTTCAGGGGAGCTCTGGACACTCGCGCCACCCAAATCAATGAGGAAATGAAACTCGCCGCGGTTCATGCCTTAGCCGAACTCGCGCGGGAAGACGTGCCCGACAGTGTGTCCGCCGCCTACTCCAATCAGGTTTTTCATTTTGGTCCCGATTACATTATTCCCAAGCCCTTTGACAATCGCGTGCTGTTGAAAGTCGCGCCGGCCGTAGCGAGAGCGGCGATGGAAACCGGGGTCGCGCAAAAGCCAATCGCCGATCTCGATGCCTATGCTCATCAACTCGAAACGTTGCAAAGCCGCACCCGCGGTTTTATTCGGACGCTGATTAATCGGGTGAAGTCAACCTCGACTCGCGACAAATGCGCGCTGCCAACGATCTATTTTCCCGAAGGTCGAAGCAGCAAGGTACTCAAAGCCCTCAACTCCATCGTCGGTGAAAAGGTCTGCCGACCGGTGTTGCTTGGCGATGTGGAACAGGTGCGGGCAAAAATCAAGGAACTAGAACTGGATCATCTGGGAGACGTCGTGATTTGCCAGCCGGGGAAAGATCCGCGCTTCGCAAAATATGCCAACAATTTGTATGAGGCCCGGCACCGCACAGGCGTGATGAAAGCGGAAGCCGAGCGGCTGATGTATGATCCGAACTACTTCGCGGCCATGGCCGTGCAAAACGGCGATTCCGACGGCATGGTCACCGGCGCGACGATGAACTACGCCGAGTGCGTGCGCCCGATTTTGGAAATCATCGGTGCCGGCCGCGCTAAAGTGGCCTCCGGAATGAATATTGTTTTGGTCAAAGATCGCATGCTGCTTTTTGCCGACACCACCATGAACTACATACTAAAAACCTGGCAATGGGTGAATACCTTGCCCCTGGGCCATGTAG
>JANXMF010000048.1 GCA_025354795.1 Pseudobdellovibrionaceae bacterium | reverse complement strand
CGAGTCTGTGATTGGAAAGCTCAGTGCTTAATGCAACCCATTCCTCGATGAGCGATTTTAGCTCCTTGTAGGCTTTGACTTCAGCTTTGATTGCCTTGACGTTCTCCTTTTTTACAAAAAAGGTCGTATGTTTTTTGTTTTTATAAAAACTGATCTGATAGTACGGGCCGTGTTTTTTAGGATTTTTTTCATCCTTGCATCGGCAGCCCGCCTTTCCACAAACATTATATTGTTCTGATAAACTGCCCGCTCTGAAGTTTTCCATATTTTTAATCTGAGATTTTATTTCTTCAATGCGCTCGTTCATTTTCAAAATATTTGTTGCCATTCTCGTTACTCCTTTATCCGATAGATAATACATACTATCGGATAACATGTAAATAGAAAAAGGTGAGCGTTGGAATATTTTTGTTGGTTTTCTAAAGGACAAAAAGAAGCTTTGAAAAAATTGAGCAACGGCCACAATACCCAGCAGAAATTGGCACTTCGATCAGATATTGTTTTGATGGCCGCAGAGGGGTATCTCCCAGCGAGAATTTCGGATAAATTACAAATTTGTGGGGAGACAACTTCACGTTGGATTAGTCGATGGAAGAAAGGCCGTGATTCTGGACTTCCAGTCTCTGAGATTTTGGATGATGCGCCAAGATCAGGCGCGCCTGGGACCTTCGCGCCAGAACCGATTTGCCAATTGTTTGCGATGGCATGTGAGAAACCAAGCAGCTATGGCCGTCCAATCAGCCACTGGACACCCAGAGAACTCGCGGACGAGCTCAAAAAACAAGGCTTTGTTGACTCCATATCGCCAAGACACGTCGGGCGATTGCTAAGCGAAGCCGACATCAAACCCCACCAAATGCGATATTATTTGGACACGAAAAAAGATGAGAATTTTGATAAAAAGGTCGCGGATATTTGCAAGGTCTATGAAAAGGCACCGTCAATTACGGCGGAAGGAGGTCGGGTGATTAGTCTTGATGAGATGTGCGGCATTCAGGCGCTGGAAAGAACTGCTCCAGATAAACCCGTTGAGCCAGGTCGAGTCGAAAGACATGAGTTCAATTACGAACGACATGGGACGCTCACCTTGATAGCCAATTTCGACGTGGGAACTGGTGAAGTTGTTCATCCATCGCTGGGCCCGACGCGGACCGAATCTGATTTTGTTGATCATTTGGAAAAACTGATTTCCCAATCGCCATCCGCTAAAAAATGGCATTTTGTTCTCGATAATCTCAACATTCACCAGTCAGAGTCTCTGGTCGTCTTCGTGGCAAAGCAAATTGGAGTCGACATAAATTCCCTCGGTGAAAAGGGTAAGGTTGGAATATTGAAATCTCAAAAAAGCCGACAGGACTTTTTGACGAACCCCGATCATGACATTGTTTTTCATTACACACCGAAACATGCCTCATGGATGAACCAAGTCGAAATTTGGTTTAGCATTCTGGTCAGAAAGTTGCTTAAGCGGGAGTCATTCAGCAGTACCGAAAATCTTGGAGCAAAAATTCTCGCCTTCATAAAATACTTCAACAAGACCATGGCCAAGCCATTCAAGTGGACTTACAAAGGAAGGGTGTTGTCAGCATGAAAAAAGAGGCCACATGACTTCCGCCGAGCTGTACTAGCTACCTCCTCGATTTGAGCTGGATCTGTGGCAAAAGTGTGGCAATGGAACCCTTTGTGTCTTACTGAAAAGCCTCAAGCGGCGAGTTTGATTTCTTTAAGTGCTGGATTGAAGTGAGGAATTTAATTCTAGAAACTGGAGCCGACGATCCGGATTGAACGGACGACCTACGCATTACGAATGCGTTGCTCTACCAACTGAGCTACGTCGGCTTGGTTCCTCAAGAGAACAAAATACCTTAAGCAAATCAATTGGTTTCTCGTTTGAATAAATCATTCCTGCCTCCCGTGGCGTCGTCCTTGACAGTTTGGTGGCACCGTTGTCGAGTCACAGAGGGATGTGAAGAAGACCTGTGAAGCTAGAGGAGTATCGACCGATCAGTTCTACATAGGTCAATGAGCCACGCCTTGGATTGCTTGAATCACCAGTGACCTGAAACATGTATTCGTGTGTTTTACGATTCGAGGATCTGCGAACTATATAAAGAATGAAAAGGGTTATGGCAAAGTTAAGTTTAACGCTAAGGCAGTGAAGGACGCCTATTCCAAGGCTAAAACCAAGAAGAAGCATCCTACCAGTGTGAACTTGCCTGAAGAGGTTATCACCGAGCTAAAGGCGTTAGCTCTAGAGAGGGATGTTCCCTACCAAACTCTTATGCGGAGGCTCATCACAGACGGATTAGCCAAGCTAAGAAAGCGTAGGCGTTTTCACCTTTTTTATGCTGGTGGCAGTGGGGGCACCAATGGTCAATTTTCCAACCGAACTGGGTGACTGCAAGGTCGGTACCTGAAACCGCATTGCGATCGGCCGCGACCCGGAACCACTTCGTGACATTTTCACCAATCCCAGCTAACAAATAGCCATGTGCGCCTCCTACATGATCAAGCAGCGTTCGCTTCCCCAGCTCGTGACCGAAGTCCGAACTGACGACTTCGAGCAATATTACGACCTTCTCATCGTTCCTCACCGCCCAGCGCCGGTCATTCTGAGCGACGGCCAAAACGGCGCCGCACTCAAGACCATGCGTTTCTCGCTGATCCCGCGCTGGTCCCAAGACGCCAAGCCGAAGTTCGCCACCCACAACGCGCGCATCGAAACCATTGTCGACAAGCCCACCTGGCGCGAGGCCTTTCAAAAGCGCCATTGTTTAGTGCCACTCACCCATTTTATCGAGCCGATCTATGAGGGCGATTACGCTGGGCACATGGTCGCGTTTCATCAAAGCGAGGGTCAATATCTGCTTGCGGCGGGAATTTGGGAGGAATGGGCCAACCGCCAGACGGGCGAGGTCATAGAGTCGTTTTCCATTATCACCAGTGAACCGCCTAAGTTTATTGCCGATATTGGTCATGATCGCGGCCCAGTTTTCTTAGGCGAGGACGCACAGAAAGTTTGGCTCGCACTCAAAGAGCCGCCGGCCGCAATGGTGAATTTTCTCAACAGCAATAGGCTTCATCCCGAATACCAGGTCGAGAAGCAGCGGGCGATGCGCCCAGGCTGGGAGAAACGCAAATGACAAAGTTTTAATCCCGCAGGTTAGATTTTCCATAATTCATTGCGAAATTTGTCGCTATCAAATCGAAGTTAGGTGAAACTGCTGTCACTGCATGAAGAGCGTCATCGTATTTCTGTTTATTTCGGGTGTTCTAGTTTTACCGTCGGACTCGGCTTGGTGCGACGACGACGCGGATAGTCCGAGCCCGGTTTCGGTAAAGACCAAGCGGGCTTCGCTTGGCGATCATTCATTGCCGCACTTGATCGACCTGACCGAGGAGCATTCGCCCCGCGTGCAGCAGGCGCGCAACGCTCGCGATATCGCCCGACTGGATTATGAAATCGCCGGTAAGAACTGGTTGCCTTCGCTGAATTTGGTTTCGAGCGGCGGGCTTTCGGGCACTGACCCCAACACGCGGCCGATGCCTTGGGCTTCGACTCTCGACGTGCGCGTCAGCGAGAAGTTTTATGACAATGGTGTGAGTGTGAATCGCTACTCGGCGGCTAAGCGGGCCTTCGAGCGCAGGCAATTGGAATTTGAGCTGGCCCGCGATAAACAGTTTTTAGATATGACCAGCGCCTATTATGATTGGTCCGCGGTGCTTCAGCAGAACGAAATTTTACAAAACAAGCGCGATTTGCTGCGCCGGCAATTTAATGTGCTCGAGTCACAATATAAACAAGGCCTCAAAGCCAAACGCGACGTTTTAAGGATCGAGACTGAGATTCGCCGGCTCGAGCTAAGTGTGATCGCCAGTGACAGCGACGTCGATTTGGATTTTCAAAAGCTTTCGTCGTTTGTGGGAATGAACCGCGCCGATTTGGAGCGCGAAGGCATTGAGAGTGAAGAGGCCAAACCCTACCTTCCGCCCGATGAAAGGCCAAAGCAACTTTTAGCGGCAGACCATCGGCTCGCCAAGATCAACGCGCTTAAAGAGCAAGAAGCTTCGCTCGCGGCACGCCTGGTGCAGCGGGATTATTGGCCGCAAGTCGCCGTCGACGGATCGTTTGGTTACACCAACTATGATTTTATCGAAAACCCGGCCGCGAAGCATTGGGATGCCAATCACGCATGGGATTGGCGAACGATGTTGACCTTGACTTACAACATCTGGGATTTCGGCGCGCGCGGGAAAAAGGTTGAGAGTGCGCGCATCACCGAGCGCGATGCGGCCGATCAGACTCGGCAAATTCTTTTTGATCTAGGCAATGAGTTACGCAACGTCTCGCTACAGATTCAGACCTTGCGCGAAAGTGTTCGCATGACCAAAGAGCTGCTGGTGCTCGAGCAACAAAGCTATGCGATTCTTGATGCCGAGTACCGGTTAGGTCGTGCGACGTACCTTGACTTGATCACCAATTTAAACACTTTGATTGATGCTCGCTCGAAGTTCATCGACTCTTATTTCAATTTGAAGAAGCAGTTGGCTATCTACTCTTATCATCAGGGTGATCTCTATGACGTGGCTAAAAAACAGTAAGGTTTTAATCGGGCTCGCCGTCGTCGTGGCGGTAGCGTTCGGGGCGTTTAGTTTTTATAAGCGTGCGAGTGATGGTATGGCAGCCAAGCGCTACGGTAAGGTCAAGCGCGGCGACATCGTTCAGCGGGTCACCGTGGCGGCATAGTGATTGGCTTTGTAAGCTATGAGGCGCTGATTTACATCGGCTCGTAAGTGATTAAGGACCTGAAGTTCGAATGGGTGTTCAATCCGTCGGCCTTTGTAATCTCTTTCGTTGCGATTTTGCTGACCGGCGTGTTGAGCGGACTGGGTCCAGCCCTGCGTGCCGAAAAATTGCAAGTGATTGAAGCCCTACGCAGCGAGTGATACGATGGCGTGAAACAGGAGGATTCACCATGTCTAAGTTGATATTATTTGGTCTTTTCACGCTCTGCAGTTTTG